>DATDEV010000795.1:0-5847 GCA_036522995.1 Polyangiaceae bacterium | reverse complement strand
CCCAAGATCGAAATCCTGTCGCTCGCCCCGCAACTTGCGACCGCGATGCGTAACATCCACGACGGCAGCTCGGTCTCGGCGCTGTTTACGTAGTAAATCTGGGAAATTGACCGCGATTCGCGTTGCCGAGGCCCTGCGCTTCGAGCCACACCCCTGGCGACCGGACTGCGCGCCGGACAGTACTGCGATATCCTGAGTGGCGACTACCTGCCTGGGGAGGGCGGCGCCGCGGCAAGCTGCACTGGCGACGTCGTGACCGTCGACGCTGACGGTAACGCCACCATCTCCGTGACCGCGGAAACAGCCCTAGCCCCTTTCCGCCGTCGCCAAACTCTAGCCCCCTGCGGCAAATTACTACAACGTCGGGGGCTGACGTCGGGCCGGGGTCGAGGTTATCGTTGCGGCAATGTCCGCACACTGGATAGTGCTAGCGCGGGCTCCTCGGAGCGCCTTGGCGTAGTCATGCACAGCGGGGGGCCAATCAAGCGCGAGCTCGACTCGTTCCAGGGGGCAATTGCGCTCCGCCTGGGGCTGCGCTTCGACGACAGTCGCTCGAGCTTGCTGCTGGAAGTACTAACTCGCCGCGTGGCCGCACGGGGGCAAACGACGCGCAGCTACCTGGCGGCGCTCCAGCAGGGAACGGAGCCCTGCGACGAGCTCGGCGAGCTGGCGCGCGAGCTGACCGTGGGCGAAACCTATTTCTTTCGCCACGCCGATCAGTTCAAGGCGCTGATGGAGGTCGCACTGCCCGACCGGCTTGCCGCACGCGCGTCGTCGCGCAGCCTGCGCCTGCTGTCCGCCGGCTGCGCCTCCGGCGAGGAGGCGTATTCACTGTCGATTCTGCTACGCCAGCAAGGCATCGAGCTGGACTACCAGGTCACGATCCAGGGCCTGGACATCAACCCCGATGCGCTGACCAAGGCGACGCAGGGGCTCTATTCACCGTGGTCGCTGCGCGAAACGCCGGCGCATCTGACGGAGCGCTGGTTCGTCAAAGAAGGTCGCGACTTCCGCCTGGCGCGCGCGCTCCGAGACAGCGTGCAGTTCCAGCAGCACAACCTGATCGCGAGCTCGCCCCGCCTCATGCCGGACCACTGCTACGACATCGTCTTTTGCCGCAACGTGCTGATGTATTTCACGCCCGGGCACGCCGCGAGCATCGTGGAGCATTTGGCGCGTGCGCTGGCGCCGGGTGGTTTCTTGTTCCTCGGCCACGCCGAAACGCTGCGCGGCTTCTCGCACGCCTTTCAGCTGCGCAACACGCATGACACGTTTTACTACCAGCGTCGTGGCGAAGACGGCTGCCTCGACGAGTCTAGCCACTTCAGCGCCGCGGCCAGCGCCATGCGCAGTCGTGCGGAACCGACCGAGAGCTGAATCAGAGCGGCGCTTTGAGGATCTTGCAACCCGACGCGACGTAGACGCTTGCGGCGTCCACGACGACCGAGGTGATCGTCTCGAGCTTGCGCGCGAGCGGAGTGGCCATGTCACTCATGAACGCGCCCTTGCCGAGATCGCCCATATCCGACCCGAAGTAGGCGGTCGTGGGGCTGAGCGCGTAGGCCACGGTGAGGCCGAGCGACGCCGTGACCTGCCCCTGCACGGGCGTGGCTTCGCCGAACTTGGAACGCTGGATGCTGTCGTTGGCCCAGTACACGTAGGTGCCGTCGGTCTGCACGCTGCGGTGGCCGAAGATCAACGAGCCCTGCGAGGCGCCGAGCTTGTAGTGCAGCGGATCCGTCTTCGGGTCGGCAGCTACCGGCAGACCCTTCTGCACTTCCACGTTCTGGGCGGAGTCGGAGGCGTAGAGGACGTTCATGCCCGAGACGGCGACGCCCTTGGGCTGGCCCAGGTCCATTCCGCCGCCGACGATCGTACCGCCGGGAGCCGCCGTCACGGTTGCGGTGGGCGCCGACTTGACGAAGCCCAAGAAGTGCTCGTTGGCGGGAGCCACGTCGGTGGTGGCCTTGTCGACCGCGTAGTAGAGCGTGGTCCCGACGACGGCTACGTCGTAGATGGGCATGGTGTCCGTGACCAGAACCATCGGCGTGCTGCCGGCAGTCAGGGCGACCTTGCTGACCGTCATACCGGTGACGACGTAGGCGTTCGTGGCGTCAACCGCGAAGGCGGTCGCCCCAGTGAGGCCCCCGGCGATCTTCACCGGCGCGCCGGTGGCGGGCACCGACAACAGCTCGCCAGCCATGGTGTTGAGCGCGTAGAGCGTGGTGTTCGCGTAGAGCAGGTACAGCTTGCCGCAACCCGCCACCTCGGCAACGGTCGTCAGGTCGGGCGTGCAGGCGCTGGTGACGCAAGCGTTGGTGGCGCCGCAAGCCATGCCGCAAGCACCGCAGTGCTCGGGATTCTTGGTGAAGTTGACGCACTTGCCGACGGCCTCGCAGTAGTCGGGATTGAACGCCGGGCAGCCGCAGCCCGCCCCATTGGGCAGCATCTGCTGACCGGGCGGACAGCCATTGCCGCCGCCGCCGCCGCCGCCGCTGCCGGCCGTGGCGCCGCCGCTACCACCAGTGGTGGTGCCGGTGCCGGCGCTTCCACCCGTGCCGGTGCGGCCGGCCGTCGCAGAACCGTTGCCACCCGTGGTGGTGGGAGGAGGAGCCACCACCGGGTCGGTGGTGGAGCTGCAGCCAACTGACGTCCCCCCGACCAACAAGCCCGTGACGGCGGCAAAGCGGAACGCGATCTTCTGGAAGCTATTTTTCACGGCAATTTCCTCTGCTTGTGCGTCGACCCAGGCTGGAGGCCTTCGCAACTGAATGTCCGGCCCCCCCGCGAAGTTTCGGTAAATCTGCAGTTCGGCCGGACCTTCGGCGCGAGGTCGAGCCTGCGCCGCGAGCCCCGAGACGCGCTAAGCTGCTCGGCCGTGCGTTTCAGCGACTCGAGCACTTTCCCCGATATCGAAAGCTGGGCCTTGCGCTACATCCAATGCGAACGGCTGGGCGACAAGCTCGCACCTCCGGCGCCGCCACGGGTCTTTGCCAGCTCCGCCGAGCCGCTGCGGGTCGAGCGCCCAGGTCGGCCACCCGAGCTTCGTCCGGCACGACGGGGCGAGCGCACCCCACGGCCGAGCGCGCTCGCCGAGCCACTCTACCGCGCCCGCACATTGCACGCCTTTCTTCATCATGAGCTGCAAGCGGCCGAGCTGATGTGCTGGGCAGTTTTGGCGTTTCCGGAAGCCGAGCCGGAGTTTCGACGCGGGCTCGTGGTGATTTGTTTGGACGAAATTCGTCACATGAACCTGTACGCCGAGCACATTCGGGGACTCGGTTCGAGCGTCGGAGCCTTTGGGGTGCGCGACTGGTTTTGGAAGCGCGTGCCGAGCTGCAAAACGCCGCTCGAGTTCGTGGCGGTGATGGGCATGGGGCTGGAGGCGGCCAATCTCGAGCATGCGCCGGACTTTGCAGCGCGCTTTCGCGCCGCCGGCGACGAGCAGGGCGCGCGCATCCAGGAGCAAATCGCCGCCGAGGAAGTGGCGCACGTGGGCTTTGCGACACGCTGGTTTCGGCGCTGGACCGGGGGTTGTGAGTTCGAGACTTGGGCGGAGCAGCTGCCGCCGCCGCTGTCGCCTTGGGTCATGCACGGCCAGCCGATCGCGGAGACGGCGCGCCGGCACGCCGGCATGTCGGATGAGTTCGTCGCCGCGCTTCGCGCCTACGTGCCCGACGCGAAAGGTCGACCGAGCGCCGCCGCCCCTTCGGCATGACTCGCAGCTTTGCCTGGGTGCTCAACCTGGACGCCGAGCTGGAGCTAGCCCGGGGCAGGCCGGGCTACGTGCCGCGGCGCAAGCTGCTCGCACAGCTGGCCGAGCACGGCGCCAGCTCTCGTCAGCTCCTGACACCCGGCGACCTCCTGCTGGAGCCGGGTGTGATAGCGCCGCAGGGTGCGGTGGGTCGCGCGTGGTGTCCGACGCCACGCGCCATCGCCCAGCTCCACGCCGCCGGCGCGGCGCCTGAGCCGCATCCCGAGCAGGGCACGCTGAGGCGCGTCAACCACCGCGCTTTCGCGCACGAGCTCGGCGGAGGGCTGCCAGGCCAGGCCTACGTGACGAGCCGCGCCCAGCTCGAACGCCAGCTGGGCGACTACGCGCGTCGCTGGCTCTTGAAACGACCGCTCGAGTTCGCCGGGCGGGGCCAGCTGCGCGTGCTCGGACCGCTGTCGGACAAGCAGTGGTCGTGGGTGGATGTCTCGCTCGCACGCGATGGTTTGCTGCTCGAGCCGCTGGTCAGCATCGCGCTCGAGGTGAGCCTGCACGGCTACGTCTGGCCCGACCGACACTGGGAGCTCGGGCGTATTTGCGTGCAGCAGGTCAGCGAGCGCGGCGCGTTTCGCGCTGTCAGGTTGGCCGAGTCGGGCGAGCTTCGGCCCGAAGAGCGCCGAGCCTTCGAAGAGCGCGGCGCTGCAGTCGCGGCGGCGCTGGGAAGCGCCGGCTATTTCGGCCCCTTCGGCATCGACGGCCACCGCTACCAGCTCGAGGGCAGCGGCGGCTTTTGCGCGCTCGGCGAGCTGAACGCGCGCTACACGCTCGGCTTCGTCACCGGCTTTCCGCGGCACCCGAGTCAGCTACGCTTGGCGTGACGTCAAGGCACGCGCGTCTTCAAGCGATCGACGGCATGCACGGGCGCCAGGTCGCCCTGCATCAAGTGCGCGATGGCGCTATACACCAGACGCTGGCTCTCGAGCATGCCGAGGCCAGCGAAGGCGGGTGACACCACCTCGATCGTGAAATGACCGCCGGCGCCCGTCACGCTGGCTTGCGAGCTGGGGATCTTGCTCTCGATGGCGTCGCGCAGTGCGTCGACGACGCTACCCTTGAAATCGGTCGGATGTGAGGACATGTCTGGCTTCAGTACCTGGGAATGGAGGAATCGATGGCGAGCGACCAAGCGTCGATGCCGCCTTTGACGTTGTACACGCGCTTGAAGCCCTCCTGCAGTACTGACTGCGCCACGCCGCGGCTGCGCATGCCGTGATGGCAGTAAAACGCGATGGGCGCGTTTTTATCGAGGCTTTTGAGGTAATCGACGGTCTCCTCGTTCAGCGTGCGGCCGGCGGCGATGCGCGCAATCGCCCCTTCGCTCTCGGGCCGAACGTCGAACAGCTGCAGCTCGCCGCGATCGAGCATGGCCTTGGCGTCCTGCACCGAAAGCTCCACCACGTGCGCTGGCTGGTTGGGGTTGTCGATCTTGAAGCCGGCGCTGGGCCCATCGAGGTAGCCAATCTTCAGCCCCTGCGCGCGCCCCACGCTCTTGCGATCGACGTAGAGCTTGAGGCCACCCACGTCCACCTCCACGTCGCCGCGCTCGGGAGGACCGAAGAACAGATCGTGCTCGAAGCTCGCGCCGATCTGCAGGTGAAGCACATCGGCATCGCCCTCGTTCATGGCGGCCTTGAAGGCGGCGACGGCCTCGGCGCTGACCGTGATGGTCGGCGGCGCGAGCGGGGGCGCCTCGGCGCCGAGCAGCTGCCCGAGCTCACCGGAGGCGCTCAGGTCGCGCACGATGTCGCAGCCGCCCACGAATTTTCCATCGATGTACAGCTGCGGAATGGTCGGCCACTGCGAGTACTCCTTGATGGCGTCGCGCAGCTCGGCCGAGGCCAAAACGTCGTGCGTTTGGTACTCCGGCACCAGCTCGTCCAAAATCTGCACCACCTGGGCCGAGAAGCCGCATTGCGGAGCACGCCGGTTCCCCTTCATGAACAGAACCACGCGCTCGCTCGCCACGTAACCATCGATTCGCTGCCGCAGGGCTTCGCTTAGTGCCATGAATCCTCGCTTGGGGGCCTGGCGCGAGTCTTAGCGCAGAAGCGCCGGGAGCGGCAGCCCGAGCGCCC
>DATDEV010000794.1:0-3185 GCA_036522995.1 Polyangiaceae bacterium | reverse complement strand
AAAACAGGCCGAATGCGACGCTGACCAGGCCCGTGACGCGGCCCATCAGCTCCCCTGCGTTCGAGAAGCGGCTGGCCAGTGCACGCAACGGCAGCGACATGGCGAGCGTTAGCAGCATCATGCCGACCACGGTGCCGGTGCCGAAGACGGCCAGGTAGATGAGCCCCATGTGGGCGCTCTTGATCGAGGCGAGCACCAGCAGCGCGACTGCCGCCGAGCCCGCCAGACCGTGCACCACGCCCGCGCAGAGCGAGCGCAGCGAGCTTGGCAGGCCGAGCGCCGCGGCGCCGAGCTTGCCGGCGTGCGGGTGAGGGTGAGACTCGGCGCTGCCGATGGCCGCGCGGGCGCTGAGTAGATTCAGAACGCCGAGGACGATCAGCATCACGGCGGCCGAGAGCTCGAGCGACAGGCCGAGCCGCGGCGGGATGACCACGCCGAACACCACGATGGCGCCGCCCACCATCAGGATGGTGGCGGAATGCCCCAGCCCCCACAGCGCACCGACCGAGAGCGCGGCCAGCGGTGAACGGGCGCGCGCGACGATGGTCGTCACGGTGACCACGTGATCCGAGTCGGTGGCGTGCCGCACACCGAGCAAGAAGCCGAGCGCCAGAATCGCGAGCAGGGTCATGGCGTGCCTCCTCCCCGTAGCACGAATCTGCAGCAGCGTGCTACGCGGCCGGCCTACGTGGAAATGCCGTGCCTTTTCAGCTTGTCGAGGAAGGTGGCGCGCGACAGGCCCAAGCTGCGCGCTGCTTCCGACTGATTGCCGGCGGCTGCGCTGAGGGCTTGGGTCAGCAAGCTCCGCTCCAGGCCTTCGACTTGCTCCCGAAACGAACCGCTCGGCGTGCTCGGCTCGCCTCTTCTCGTTCTCGTGGCCGCTGGGGCCCCAGGCCCAACGGCGTCGTCGTCGAGCGCCGCTAGAGACAGCGGTCCGCCCTGGCTGAGCGCTACCAGGCGCGTCACCACGTTCTCGAGCTCGCGCACGTTGCCGGGGTAGCTGCGACGGCTGAGCGCTTCGAGCAGGTCCGGCTGCAGCGTGACACCCTCCAAGCCGAAGCGCTCGGCGGCGCTGCGCGCGAAGACCTCGGAGAGCAGCGGGATGTCCTCGCGCCGCTCGCGCAAGGCCGGCATCGTGAGCTCGACCACGGCCAGCCGGTACAGCAGATCTTCTCGAAATCGGCCGGCACGCACTTCGGCTCGCAGGTCGCGGTTGGTGCAGGCGACCACGCGCACGTCCACCTGCGTGACGGCGCCCCCCACCGGCTGGATTTCACCGGCCTGCAGAGCGCGCAGCAGCTTGGGCTGGAGCCTGGTCGAGAGCTCGCCGATCTCGTCCAGGACCAGCGTGCCGCCGTGCGCTTGCGAGAAGAAACCGCGGTGAGCGGCGGTCGCGCCGGTGAAGGCGCCGCGCGCGTGGCCGAACAGCTCGCTTTCAGCCACGTCGGGCGCGATGGCGGCGCAGTTGAAGCGCACCAAGGGCGCCCTGCTGCGCGGGCTACCGGCGTGCAGCAGCGCTGCCAGCAGCTCCTTGCCGCTGCCGGTTTCGCCGCACACCAGCACCGGCAGGTCGCGCCCCGCCAGGCGCAGCGCGCGATCGACGACGCGCTTGAAGATGGGCGCATTACCGACGAAGGGACGGCCCAGCAGGGTTTGCGCGTTGGCGCGGCGCGCCTCGCGCCGCAGCGAGCCGAGCTCCAGCGCGCGCGCCACGCAGGCCTCCAGCTCGTCCAGCTCGAAGGGCTTGGGCAGGTAGTCGAAGGCGCCTTGCTTGATGGCCTGTGCCGCCAGGCGCTCGGAACCGTGCGCGGTCAGCAGCACCACGGGTAGCTCCGGCCGCCAGCGATGGAGATGTCGCAATAGGCCCAGACCGTCGAGCTCGGGCATCGCGAGGTCGGTCAATACCAGCTCGACGTCTTCGAGCTTTCCCTGATCCGACAGCGCCGCAGCCTGCACGCCGCTGCTCGCCGCCACCACCTCGTGGCCGTGCTCTTCGAGCAGCTCGCGCAGCATGAACAGCACCGAGCTCTCGTCGTCGACGATCAGAACCTTGGCCATCTGCTAGCCGTGCCCTCGCTCCGGCGTGAGCGGTAGCTCGAGCAGCGCGCGGGTGCCGGCGCCTGGTGCGCTCTCGAAGCGCAGCTCGCCGCCGTGCTGCCGCGCAACGCTGCGCGCGAGCAGCACGCCGAGGCCAGTGCCACCAGCCGTTTCCGAGGTGTAAGGCTCGCCCAGCCGGGCCAGCAGCTCACTACTCATGCCGGGGCCGTCGTCGATCACGCTCAGGGCGAGTTGCTGGCCGCGGCGCTGGGCGCTCAGGGTCAGGTTGCCGTGGGCTTGCAGCGCGCTCACCGCGTTGAGCGCCAGGTTGAGCAGGGCGTCGCGCAGTCGCTGGCGGTCGGCCCACACCGAAAGCGGCGCGCTCTCCACGCGCACCGCGACGGACTTTTCGCGAGCTCGCGCTTCGAGCACGCCCGCCACGTCCTCCAGCAGCCCGCGTAGCTCCACCGTACTGGGCGACAGGTCGGTCAGCGGCCGGGCGAAGCTCAGGTAGTCACCCAGCACCGCGAGGGCCCGATCGATCTCGACCACCACCACCGCGAGGCGCTGCTGGTCGCGCTCGTCGCCGGCGTGGCGCTCTACCAGCTGCACCAGTCCTCGCGCAGCGGCGAGCGGGTTCTTCACCTCGTGCGCTACGTGAGCGCCGAGCTGCTCGACGCTAATGGCCCTGCGCTCGGCCTCCTGCAGCATGTCGATGCGCAGGCGATCGAGCTCGGCCGCGATGCGCGCGTGCGCCTCGACCAGGCCGATCACGCCCACTGCCAGCAGCGCGAACGACGTCAGGCTACTGACCAGCAGCATGCCGCTCAGGCTGCGGGGCGGCAGGGCCGGGAAGTCACCGAGCGGTGCCGCGAGCCCGAGCACGGCCAGCACCGCGATGGCGGCGCCGAGCAGCAGCAGGCTCGGTCTGGCGCGCGCGAAGGCGGCGAAACCGACCACGACCGGCGCAAACAGCAGCGGCAGGATGGGGCTGGTCAGTCCACCGCTGAAGAGCGCGAAGGTGCCGAGCGCCAGCAGCGTGAGGCAGAGCGAGCACAACAGCCAGCGCTCGGTCAGCGGGCGGCGACCGAGGCGCCAGGCTTCCCAGAAAAAGGCGCCGATCACCAGCGCAAAGGCCGAGGCCAAGA
>DATDEV010000793.1:0-3304 GCA_036522995.1 Polyangiaceae bacterium | reverse complement strand
GGGCGCTCGTCTTTTCTTTCTTGTCCTTGCGGGTCACGCCGGCGTCTCCGAGAGCAAGTTGGCCTCACGCAGTTGTTCTGAGCTCGCGAAATCGCTGAGCGCCTCGCGGCCGGAGAATACCGGAACGAAGCCCAGCCGGCTCTTGGCGAGCGCTCCGTCAGCCACGCACGCGTACTGTAGGTAGTCGAGCAAGGAGGGCGGGGCGGCGCCCGCTTTGGTCAGCCACAGCGCGCCGAGCGTGGGCCGCAGCAGCGGGCGGGGCAGGGGCAGGCGCGCACGCCCGAGCGCCCGGACTGCCATGCTGAGCGGCAGCACGCCTTCGCTCACCAGGTTGAAGACGCCGGGGGCGTCGCGGTCCACCGCCAATTTCAGTGCCGCCACCGCGTCAGCCTCGTGAAGGAACTGCCACAGCGGATCGAAGCCGAGCACCGTCGGCACGCGCGCCAGTCGCAGGTAGCGCGTCACGAAGTTCTCGATGCTGGGGCCGATGATGGGCGCCGTGCGCAGCACCGTCACGACGCGTCCCTGACCGGGCTGCCGGAAGCGCAGCAGTGGCTCTTCCACCGCCAGCTTGTCCTGGAAGAAGGGGTCGCGGCTGTGGGCGCGCAGGGCATGTTTCTCCGAGAGAAACGCCGGGTTGGTCGCGCGCGCGCCATACAGCCAGGTAAAGCTGCGCACGATGAGCTTTTGCGTACGGGCGCGCCGGCATGCGTTCAGCACCTGCATCGTCCCCACGCCTTCCAGCTCGTGGTTGTGCGCCGTCTCACGCGAGGGCGACTCGAGCAGCGACAGGTGCACCACGGTGTCGACCTTTTCCGCTCCCAGGACTTCGGTAAGGCGCTCTTCGGCCACGGCTTGCACCAGGTCGAGCTCGTAAAAGCGCGACTTCTGACCCACCGTCGAGGGCGAAGTGGTGTCGAGGCACACGATCTTGGCGACGTGTGGATCGTCCTCCAACAGCCCGATTAGGTTGAGACCCAGGAAGGTCGCGGCGCCAGTAACGGCGACCACGCGCCGCTTTCCGGTGATTCGGATGCCATCCGCATTGGCCTTGCGGATCGAGTGGGGTGATGTGCGCTCCTCGCTCACTCTGAAACCGTAGTCCAAAGCGCAGCATAAATGCTCTTAATTTTGTGAGTTCGAGCCGAGACTCGCGCTACCCTCTCCAGTAGGACTTCGATGCAAGGCAAGCCACGCCCAGCGCGCACGCTGCTCGGCCCCTATGAGCTGGGCGAGCGCCTGGGCCTTGGTGGCATGGCGGAAGTCTTCGTGGCCTACCGCGCGGGGCCGCACGGCTTTGCGAAGAAGGTGGCGCTAAAGCGCATCCTACCCGAGCTGGCGCAGGACACGCGCTTCGTGGCGATGTTTTGCGACGAGGCCCGCATCTCGGCCCCGCTCTGCCACCCGAACATCGTCCAGGTGATCGACTTCGGCGAAAGCCAGGGCGAGCTGTTCATGGCGATGGAGTACGTGGAGGGCGTCTCGCTCGCCAAGCTGCTCCGCTACGTCTCCGGTCGGCGCGAGCGCTTTCCGCTCGGCGCAGCGCTGTTCATCGCGCACGAGGTGCTGTCGGGGCTCGCGTTCGCGCACGAGGCGTGTGACGAAAACGGTAACCCGCTGTCGATCGTTCATCGCGACGTTTCGCCGGGCAACGTGCTCATCGGTCGCGCCGGCGACGTGAAGCTCGCGGACTTCGGTATCGTGCGTAGCGCCTACGTCGATCGTCGTACCTACCCGGGTGAGCTCAAGGGCAAGGTCGGCTACATGTCACCCGAGCAGGTGATGGGCGTGGAGGTCGATCCGCGCAGCGATCTGTTCACGGTGGGCATCATCTTGTCCGAGATGCTGATCGCCAGGCCGCTGTTTTCCGGCCAAAACGAGTTCGACATCCTGACCAAGATCTACGAGGCCGATCTGTCGGCGCTCGACCGCTACGGCGCCGATATCTCGCCTGCGGTGCGCGACGTGCTGCGCCGGGCGCTGGCCAAGGCTCCCGCCGATCGCTTCGGCACCGCGCGTGCTTTCGCCGAGTCGCTGCGGCGACTGGCCCAGGCCTCGCAAATCGCGCTCGACGATTCGGAGCTGGTGCCCTGGCTTTCGGCGCTGGGCGTCTTGCCCTCGCGCAGCGGCACGCACCAGGTGACGCGCTTGACCGGCCAGCTCGAGCCGTCGCCCTCCACGCCGCCTCCGCCGCACCTGTCGGTCTCGGCTGCGGCGCCCACCGTTCACCCGCCGGTGTCGCGTCCGACGAGCGTCGTGCCCCCGCCACCCGGGCGCAGCACCATCCCGGCCGCGCCCTTGCCGGGTCTGCCGTTTCGACGCGCGCTCGTGCGGCCGGAGCTGCCCGCGCTGGTCTTCGCCGTTGCCCTGAACGCGGAAACGGGCGAGCTGCACGTGGAGGGCACGCACGGCGAGCTGCGGCTGGCCTTCGAAGACGGTCGGCTGATCGCAACGCACGGCAACTCCGCCGAAATGCAGCTGCGTAGCTTGTTCACGTTCGGTGACGGCATGCTCACCTTCACGGCCGGCCGCACCGACCAGCCCGTGCACATGCAGCGCCTGACGATCATGCCCATCGTGAGCCGCATCGTGCGCGAGCGCTTCACCATGAACGAGGTAGCCGCCTGGCTGGCTCCCATCCGGCGCCTCCCGCTGCACCGCGGCTCGGCCCTGCGTCGCGATCCGGTAGAATTCGGCCTCAGCCTGGGCGAGCGCCGCGCCATCGAGCACGCGCCGCACAAACGCTCTCTCGACGACCTGGGCGCCTCGCTCACCGCCGCCGGCATGGCCGAGCCCGGCGAAATCCTACGCGGCGTCTACCTGGGCCTCAGCCTCGGCCTACTCAATGCCCCCGGCTGGGCCTGGACTCAAGGCTCGTAAGCCCTCATCCGATTGGGGCTGCCAAGCCGCAGCTCGACTCGCAGAAACTTCCGTATCGGAACCAGGCCACCCCGTGACGCAGCGCTCTGGGCTGCTTTCGTCCTGAGCTGTCGTAGCGAGATCCTGCGAGATTCACAGGGAGTCGGAGATGGCGGCGGCCGCCGCCCTGATGGGATGAAACGGCAGTCGGAAGGGCCTATTGAGGCGCCGTCGCATGTCGCGTTTGCGACATGAAAACCTGAATGAATTAGCGAGGCGGAACCCTCGCGCACAGCAAGTCGCCTATGCGACATCAGCCGCTTGTAAAGGCGTGGGTGTCGCAACTACTACTTGCCGACTAGCCTCGGCGCTTACCGCGGCTTCATTGAGGAATTTCTGTCGCATAGGCGACGTGGGCCGATGCGCGCAAACGGGCATCCAGGCG
>DATDEV010000792.1:0-2246 GCA_036522995.1 Polyangiaceae bacterium | reverse complement strand
CTATATCTAACGACATATCGCGAGACATATCGCTAGCGAACTCCTGTCGTAATTACCTGATTTTATTGGAGATTATGACGATGTATCGAGATTCCACCTGTGGGCCGGAGCAATGGTGGTGGCTGAGTAAGGGCTGGGGCGGCCCCGGCGGCGGTCGCGGTTTTGGCGGCGCGCGTGGCGGTCGCCCCTGGTGGGCCGAAGCCATGGGTGAGCCTCCGCCCCGCGCCGAGCGCGGCGGGGTTCGCTACCTGGTGCTCGAGGCGATCGCTGCTCAGCCTCGGCACGGTTACGAGATCATTCAGCACATCGAGCAGCGCGCCGGCGGCTCGTATCGGCCCAGCCCAGGCGTCATTTACCCCACGCTGCAGATGCTCGAGGAGCTCGAGCAGGCCCGGGTAGTCGAGCAGGAAGGTCGCAAGGTCTATGCGATCACCGAGTCCGGCAAGGCCGAGCTCGAGACGAATCGCAGCACGGTGGACGAGTTTTATGCTCGATTCGCCGAAGATCAGCCGTGGGAGTCCTACGCCGAGGACTTCGCGGAGCTGATGAAGCGGGTCGGGCAGCTGATGTCGACCTTCCGCAAGGGCGCGCACCGCGGGCGCATGTCACCCGCGACCATGCGCGCCATCCGCCTCGCTCTGGATGAGGCGCTTCGCAAAATCGACGACGTCTTGAACGGCCCCTCTCGCTAGGGGCACGGACTTTGCCAAGGGACTGCATGACGCTCCGGCCCGGAGCCAGAGCACAGGTGTTTTCGCATGACCTCTTCCATCGATGATGTGGCGTTTTATATGGCGGAAGCGAAGCGCGCTCCGCGCCTGGAGCGGGAGCAGGAAATGGCCCTCGCGCTCCGCTGGAAGCATCAGGGCGACCGGGCAGCCGGTGACACGCTGGCGCGTGCCAACCTGCGGCACGTCGTGGCCGTGGCCATGAAGTACCGTCGCTATGGCGTGCCAGTGAGCGAGCTGATCGCCGAGGGTAACTTTGGCGTCGTGCATGCGCTCGGCAAGTTCGATCCCGAGCGCGGCATTCGCTTCGTCACCTACGCCGCACACTGGGTTCGGGCCTACATCCTCGACCACGTGATCAAGTCGTGGAGCATGGTCGGCGGCGGTTCCGGACCGCTGCGCTCGCGACTATTCTTCAAGCTCCGCCGTGAACGCGTGCGGGCCGTCAACCTGATGGGTGAGGGCGAGGCCGCCGACCGCATGGTGGCCGAGCGCGTCGGTGTCACGCCCGACGAGCTACGCAGCATGGTTCACCGCCTGGAGGCGCGCGACGTGTCGCTCGACGTGAAGGTGATCGACGAGTCGCCAGTCATGCTGGTCGACCTGCTGCCCTCGCCCGACGACCAGGAGCGCAGCTTGCTCGAGCAGCAAGTCGGCGGCGGCATGCGCAGCGCAGTCGCGCGCGCGGTGTCCGAGCTCGATCCACGCGAGCGCTACATCGCCGAGCATCGCCTGATGGCAGATCCAGCCGAGGAGCTTTCGCTGGCGGAGATCGGGCGCTGCCTCGGCGTGTCGCGCGAACGCGCGCGGCAGCTCGAGGCGCGCACCAAGCGCAAGCTGCGCAGTCGCATCCCGGCGCTCGGAAACCCGGTGCTCACCGAGTGGATCGCCAACTCGATCGAGCACGCTCCGGCCGCCTAACCGCGCAAGCGGCACGTTCGCCCCAGCGTGACGACTAGGTGCTGGGGCGAGCCTGCTAGGCTGACGGGAAACGACCGACGAGCGGCGCCCGCTCATCCCCGCCGGAGGCTGGAACGGCGCGTGCACGCCAGCCTGTATGCGGCTGCGCGACGCTTGGAGCATCCTCAAAGAGACAGCCAACGACTGGCTCGAAGACGACGCTTCGCGCCTGGCCGCCTCGCTAGCGTTTTACACGCTGCTGTCACTGGCGCCACTGGTGATCATTGCCGTGGCCATCGCGGGCCTGGCGCTGGGACCCGAGGCAGCGCGCGGCCAGATCGCCGACGAGCTCGGTCGCGTCGTCGGCCCATATGCCGCCGAGGGCATTCAAGCGGTGGTCGCCAACGCCAAGAGCCAGGCCTCTGGCGTCATCGGAGCGGTGATCGGCGCGGCGACGCTCTTCTTGGGCGCTTCGGGGGTTTTCGGCGAGCTCCACTTTTCCCTCAATCGCATCTGGGAGGTCCAGGCCAGGCCGGGGCAAGGCATCCTGGGCGAGGTCAAGGATCGCTTCCTGTCGTTCACGATGGTGCTCGGCGTCGCGTTCCTACTGCTCGTCTC
>DATDEV010000791.1:0-3218 GCA_036522995.1 Polyangiaceae bacterium | reverse complement strand
GCCGGACGGTAGTCGCCCGCGGCGGGCCGAAGTCACGCTGCCCTTCCCCACCGACGCCCTGGCTGCCGACGAAATCGGCCGCTCCCTAGGCGCCCAGCTGCGCTGAGATCGCTGGGGCTGGGGCCCCGAGAACAGCCTGCCCAGCTCCGTTGAGGCAGCCCGCTCGACAATCGAGCTAGTCGTTGGGTAGAGTCCGCGCCCATGTTGAGTCGCCGTTTGGTCGCAGGCTCGTTCGGTTTGGCCATGATGCTCGGGCTCACCGCCATGCTCGGTGCGTGCGGTCCTGGCTCGGATGTGAAACACGCGAACGTGAAGCCCGGCTCGCTGCCCGAAGGCGGCGAGTGGAACGGCGTCTACTTCAGCACGCAGTTCGGCTACCTGCACTTGGTGTCTGACAACAAGAGTGCCACCGGCGCCTGGCGCACGGCCGCTGGCGACGCCTGGGGCGAGATGTCCGGCGAGATCAACGGCGACCTATTGCGCTACGAGTGGACGGAGCGAAAGATCGGCGCCATCGGCGCGGACGCGACCAAGAAGGGCCACGGCTACTTCCGCTACACGATTCCGAACCCGGGCGAGCCGCACAAGATCGTCGGCGAATGGGGTCTGGCCGAGAGCGACGCCGGCAATCCGTGGGAAGCCGTCAAGCAGATTCGGATGGAGCCGAAGCCCGAGTCCGTGAAGCCGGACGAGATCGAGGGGCGCACCAACGTCGGCGGCTGGGACGACGAGGGCGAGGAAAAGCCCAAAGATTCGTCGGATAGCTCCAAGTCGGGCGAGGGCGATCCCGCTCCTCCATGAGGCTTTTCGCGCTCGCGCTGCCGTGCATAGCATCGGCCGGCAAATGACCGCGAAGCTGATTAGCGAAGCCACCAAGGGCCTGCAGTTTAGGGAGCCGCCGATTTTCGAGCGCGGCAGCAGTGGGCGCAGCGCTGCGTCGGTGTCGCGCTTGGACGTTCCGGAAGTCGACCTGGCTCAGGAGCTCGGCGGCCTGGGACGCAAGGTTCCGGCGGGCCTGCCCGAAGTGAGCGAGCCGGAAGCGATTCGTCACTTCGTGCGCTTGAGCCAGTGGAACTTCAGCATCGATACGCAATTTTATCCGCTGGGCTCGTGCACGATGAAGCACAACCCGAAAGTCAACGAGTGGGCGGCGCGTCTGGAGGGCTTCGCGAACCTGCACCCGCTCACGCCCGATCATCTGGCGCAGGGTGCGCTCGAGCTGATGGTCCGTCTCTCCGCCATTCTGGCCGAGATCGTCGGTCTGGACGGCGTGAACCTGCAGCCCGCCGCGGGAGCCCAGGGTGAGCTGACGGGGCTGATGATGATGCGCGCGTATCACCACAAGCAAGGGCGCTCGCCGCGCAAGGTGTTCATCCCCGACAGCGCCCACGGCACCAACCCCGCGAGCTGCGCGCTGAACGGCTTCGAAGCCGTGCCCTTCGCGTCGGGCTCACGCGGTGTGGTCGAGCCGGCGACGCTCATCGCTGCCATCGAAGCGGCCGGCGGCGAGGTGGCGGGGCTGATGATGACCAATCCCAATACGCTCGGCCTGTACGAGAGCGCCATGCCCCAGATTTGCCAGCTGATCCACGAACGTGGTGGCCTGGTGTACGGCGATGGCGCGAACATGAATGCCGTGCTCGGACGCGCCCGACCGGGCGACGTGGGTGTGGACGTGATGCAGTACAACCTGCACAAGACCTTCACCACGCCGCACGGCGGCGGTGGGCCCGGCTCGGGTCCAGTCGCGTTCAGGAGCATCCTCGAGCCGTTTCAGCCGACGCCCGTGGTTCGGCGCAGCGGCGATAGCTACATCGTCGACCGCGATCGCCCTGACAGCGTGGGCGCAGTGCGCTCGTTCTTCGGCAACTTCGGCATGATGGTGCGTGCCTACACCTACATTCGCGAGCTGGGCGCCGACGGCTTGCGCGAGGTGAGCGACATGGCCGTGCTCAACGCCAACTACGTGGCGGCGCGGCTACGCGACCATTTTCAGCTCGCGTACGACACACCCATGCTGCACGAGGCCGTGTTCACCGATCGCCAGATCGAGGCCGAGACCACGGTCAAGACGCTCGATATCGCCAAGCGCCTGATCGACTACGGTTTTCATCCGCCGACCGTCTACTTTCCGCTGGTGGTGCGGGGCGCGCTGATGATCGAGCCGACCGAGACCGAGACCAAGCAGACCATCGACTCGTTCTGCGACTCGCTGCTGGCCATTCTGGCCGAGGCCCGCGAAAATCCCGAGCTGCTCAAGACCGCCCCCCACCTGACGCGCCTGGGTCGCCTGGACGAGGCCCGCGCCGCGCGCAAGCCCCGCCTGCGCTGGACCGCCGAGCAGTAGGCTCCGCGGCGCGCGCGGGGCAGGGCGGGGTCAGGAGCTCACGGTCCGGCGCCGCCGCCACCGCTCAGGCAACTGCCGCTCGAGCCCGTGGCCATGCACAGCGACGGATCAACGCAATCCTCCTCGAGCGCGAAGCCCAGCCGCTCTGGATTGCACACTTCTAGCAGCGAGCCGGTGCAGCGGTGCTCGTCGGCATCACAGACGTAGCAATAGCCGGTCGTGCCGCTCGCGAAACAGCGCCCCGGCTCGCACTCGAGGGCCAGCGGGTTGGCCTGGCCATCGTCGTCGCATAGGTGCAGGTCGTCGCCCTGGCAGTCGTACGTACCGGGCACGCACTGGTTGCAGCGGCCGAGCGGCTGATCGCACAGCTCGGTGCTGTCGCATGCCTCTAGATCGACGAACGCGGTGCGCTCGGGATTGCAGACCTGGAGCTGGGCGCCGTCGCAGTAGTGCGAGCCCACCGTGCAAGCTGGCGGGTCGCACTGCTGGCCGTCCTGATCGCACAGCGCGGCAGTGTCACACGTGGCCACCTGTTCCCAGTCGAGCTGGTCGTCCTGGCACTTGCGCAGCTCGGCCCCGTTGCACTGGTATTCGTTGGGCGTGCAGGGTGCGGTGGTGCACATACCGAGGTCGGCTCGGCAGTGGGCAGGGGTGACGCAGGTAGCGATGACGTTGTAGCCGTTCTGCGCGCCATTGCACAGCCCCAGCATCGCGCACTGGCACCCGTATTGGTCCGGCGCGCAAGCGGCGCCGTCACACTTGCCCTCCGTGTCGTTGCATAGGGCTTCCGTGTCGCAGATGGCGAGCTGCGAGTAGCCGGTGCGTCCCGAGTTGCAGACGGTAAGCACGTTCTTTTCGCAATGGTACTGGT
>DATDEV010000790.1:0-2426 GCA_036522995.1 Polyangiaceae bacterium | reverse complement strand
CGCCGCAGCGCGTCGGGGCTTTCGGGGGCCACCGGTATCAGGTGTGCTATCGTCAGATTTGGGCGCCGCGCACCAGCGCAATCCAGCTCCGCCCAGCGAGCCGCATGAACAAGACTTGGCAGCTTCGACGTTTGGCGGTGTATCTGGCGCTGGGCGCATCGCTTGCAGCCGCCTGCGCGCGAGAGGTCAACACGCTCGTGAAGGAGGAGGGCGACGTGACGTCCGAGTCCGGCACCCATGCGGGCGGCGGTGGGCAGGTCAGCCCCGGCAAGGGTGGCAGCAGCACCAGCGCCTTCGGCGGCACCAGTAGCAAGGGTGGCGGCGGCAAGGGTGGCGGTGGCAAGGGCGGCGGAGTCAGCAGCCAGGGCGGCGGGGTCAGCAGCCAGGGCGGCGAGGGCGGTAGCGGCAGCGTGGGTGGCCTTACCGGCAGCGCGGGCAAGGCCGGTGCCGCTGGAGCGAGTGGCGCTGGCGGCGGCAGTGGCAGCGGCGGCGCCACCACGGTGCCGCCGGACATGCTGGCTCGCGCCAGCGCGGTCGTCTACTACGAGACCAGCCACACCATGGCTACCGACGGCACGATTCAGATGAAGCTCTATATCGTGAACCAGGGGCCCGATCCGCTGCCGGTCGCGAACCTCGCGCTGCGCTACTGGTTCACGGCCGAAACGGCCCCCGAACTGCACCAGTACTTTCACGGTGCAGCCTATACCGACGACTCGGCCAGCTTCGTCGATGCCGCGGCCGACAGCCACGTGCTGATGACCTTCAGCGGCAGCGGCACGCTCAGCAAAGGCCAGGACCGCAACCTGAGCGAGGTGCAGCTCCAGATCACGAGCAACGTCGCCAAGTTCGACCAGAGCGACGACTTCTCCTGGGCCCCTGGCTCCACCAGCAGCCAGCCCAACCCCAAGCTCAGCCTCTACCTCGACGACCGGCTCATCTGGGGCTGCGAGCCGAGCGGCGCTTGCTTCGACGACGGCGGGGCCGGCGCGGGCGGCGCGCCGCCTTAGCGGCTAGGCGTACTTCGCTGCGAGCTTGCTGACCAGCTCGACGTAGCTCTGCATCGCGGCGTCGCGCGAGGTGCCGCGCTTGCCCGACCAGGCGTCGAACTTGGCGCGACCCTTGAAGTCGAGCATACCCGGGCGATCGCCGGAAGCGTCGCCCATGGTGCCCTGCTTGAACAGCGCGTAGAGCTCGAGCAGCTCCGAGGCGTCGGGCGTCTTGGATAGTTGCTTGACGCGCGCTTGCGCGGCCGAAAAGTCGTCGCTCAGTGCCATGCTCCGGACGGTATCACACCGCCCGGAGCGTGGTGACTGGGACGCCTACAGCTCGAGTGCGGCCGCGGCCGCGTGAAGCGTAGCGGCGATTCGCACGGCGTCGAACACGTGGTCTTCGCTCAAGCCGCCCTTGAGCACCGCTGCCTCGTGCGAGACCATGCAGGTCTGACAGTTGTTGATGGCGCTGACGGCCAGGCAGAACAACTCGAAGTCGGCCTTGTTGCTGGTCACCTGGGCCAGGCGCTGCATGCGCAAGCGCGCCGGCTTCTTCACGTAATCTTCTTTGTCGATGACGTGGCGAAAGCGGTAAAACACGTTGTTCATCGCCATCATCACGGCGGCGGCCTGGGCATCCTGGATCACGCTATCGGCGATGCCGGCGGCGCGTGCATCGCTCAAGATCGCCTGCTGCAGTGCCGGATTCCGCGCTGCATTCGCGCAAGCGATGGCCGTGCCCCAGACCTGGTCCGCGTTCAGCGTTCCGGGCTGCAGCACGTTTTGAAGGTTGATCCGGATGTCCTTGGCGACATCCGGAAATCCCTCTGCCAGCTTGGCAGTCTGCTCCATCAGCCAGCCTTCTTGAGCTGCGCCGTGAGGGTCTCTTCGCCCTTCTTCCAGTTGCAGGGGCAGAGCTCGTCCGTCTGCAGCCCGTCGAGGACGCGCAGCACCTCGTCGACGCTGCGGCCGACGCTGAGGTCGTTGGCGGTCGAGTAGCGCACGACGCCCTGCGGGTCGACGATGATGGTGGCGCGCAGCGCGACGCCAGCTTCGGGATGCAGGATACCGAGCGCCTGCGACAGCGCGGGTCCGAAGAACAGCAGCGGGTGCTTGATGACCTTGAGGTCGGCGTGATCCTTGCGCCAGGCCAGGTGCGAGTGCTCGTTGTCGGTCGAGCCGCCGAGCACCACCGCGTCGCGATCAGCGAACGCGGCCACCTTCTTGTCGAAGTCGACGATCTCGGTCGGGCAAACGAAGGTGAAGTCCTTCGGGTAGGTGTAGATGACCAGCCACTTGCCTGGGTAGCTGCTGGAGCTGATGTCCGCGAATTCCTTACCCTTTTCAATGCTCACGCAGGCGACGGTCTTGAACTCGGGAAGCTTGCTGCCGGGAACGATCATGATTGCTGAATCCTCCAATAATTTCGTTAAT
>DATDEV010000789.1:0-10776 GCA_036522995.1 Polyangiaceae bacterium | reverse complement strand
AACTGCAAGCGAACCATCGCGTCTGACTCATGGAACACACTCTCGCCGCCATGGAAAGCTCGTTGCTCCCGAGCGCCCCAGAAAGCCTGCGACCACAGCAGCTGGGCTCGCTCTGCGCGCCCAGCTGGGCGCGGCGCGCGCACGCCATGCGCGAGCCCGGAGGGGGCCCGCGCCACAAACCTCGGCCTCCCTGTACTCTTTCTGGGTCTTGGCCGCCTCACTCGGAGCACCATCGGCCTCCTGCCTTGCAAAGGCCTGTTTTGGACCTGTGCCCGGTGAGGTGGGCCGTGACGTACGTCCGATGGGAAGTCGCGCCGCAAGAGCGAGCGCCAGTACAGGAAAGACGAGACGTCGCGGTGGGCTGAGGCTGGAAAGGAGCCGAGGTGAGAGTTTTCGACTTATTCGTTGGAATCGATTGGGGCTCGGAGCTGCACCAAGTTTGCGTGCTGGACGGCGAGCGGAAGAAGCTCTTCGAGGGCAGTATCGCGCACACCGGTGAGGCTCTCGTTGGGCTGAGCGAGAAGCTTCTTGCTCTGGCTGGAGGTGATGCGCAGCGGCTAGCAGTCGCTATTGAGACGCCTCGCGGCCCGGTGGTCGAGACCCTGCTCGAGAAGGGCCTGGCCGTCTTCGCTATTAATCCCAAGCAGCTAGACCGTTTTCGTGACCGTCACACGGTGGCTGGTGCCAAGGACGACCGCCGTGATGCGCTGGTGCTGGCCGACTCAGTCCGCACCGATCGCGATGCCTTTCGGCAAGTCCACTTGGGTGATCCGAAGCTGGTCGAATTGCGCGAGCTGTCGCGCTTGCAGGACGAGCTCAAGGCGGAGCGCAACGCCTTGGGAAATCGACTGCGCGAGCAGCTCCAGCGCTATTTCCCGCAGATTCTCCAGCTAGGAAGCGTCTATGACGACGCCTGGATTTGGGCACTCTTGGAGCGAG
The DNA here is from genome assembly GCA_036522995.1 of Polyangiaceae bacterium. Lineage (GTDB taxonomy): Bacteria > Myxococcota_A > Polyangia > Polyangiales > Polyangiaceae > PMG-095. The sequence goes on along the minus strand of DATDEV010000789.1, from coordinate 9,837 downwards.
CCTCCGCACCGAAAGAGGCGGCTCGTTTGAGCCTTGCCAAGCTCGGATCCATTTTGAAGCAGCATCACATTCGGCGCATCACATCCGAAGAGATCCGCGCCATTCTTCAGAGCGAGCCACTTCACGTGGCTCCAGGAGTCGAAGTGGCGAGCCGTCGAAGCATCGCCTCGCTGTTGCCTCGTTTGCGTTTGGCGCATGAGCAAAAGCTCGACGTCGAGCGCGAGATTGGGCACCTACTCGAACAGCTCTCGGCGCCCGACGCCGAGGGAAAAGTTGAGCACCGTGACGCATCACTCCTCCAATCCTTGCCGGGCCTGGGAAAGCTGACATGCGCCACGATGCTCGCCGAGGCCGGTGAGGCCCTGACGCGACGAGACTACACCACGCTGCGAGGGCTTTCGGGGGTTGCGCCGGTTACGAGGCGAAGCGGCAAGCAGCTCCTCGTCTCGATGCGCTACAGCTGCAGCAAAAGGCTCCGAACCGCGGTCCATCACTGGGCAGCGCAGGCCGCAAACTGGGACCCCTACTGGCGAGCTCGCTACGCCGCCCTCCGAGCCAAGGGCCATCAGCACGCCCGGGCGGTCCGCTCCCTCGCCGACCGACTCTTAGCTGTCTTGGTCGCCGTGCTCAAATCAGGTCTGCCCTACGACCCAACTCGAAAGGCGGCCGTACCGACCGCCGTCTCGCCGCAGCTCCCTTCCGCTACCGAAGGCCTTGCCTAATCCTGGGAAGTCCAAACAAACGGGCCCTACGACGCCTTACGGACCGTCGGGCACGGGCACGGCTGTCGATACCGCACAAGTCTTCAGGCCTTGCCGCGGGCCTGGAGCCCAGCTTCGAAGCCTGCCTCGTAGCCGAGGAGGGTTTGCATGCCGCGGTGGAGGACGAGCCAGCCCGGCTCGCCGTTTCGCTTGAGGTGCCCACCGAGCCCGGCGACAGCCCATAGGGCGTCTCGCGCTGTCGGTTTGGGGGGGAGGCGACGCGGCCCCATAAGACGCAAAATCCTGAGTTGTTGGGGGGTGACAACTTCGGTTGCTGGCGCATCAGGATCGTGCCGGGCCCGACTTCGCAACCAGAGCAGCTCGCAGGCGATCGGCAGGCTCATAGCGAGAATCATCAGGAGAGCGTGAAGCGTTTCGAATTCGCGGCTCTCATAGGCACAACCTGTTTTCAGCGCCTTGTTGAATTCTTCGATGGTCCAGCGGGCACGGTAGTTGTCAACGACGGTGGCGACTTGCTTCTCGGAAGCGACGGGCAGGGTCGTAAAAAGCAACCATTCCACGGCGGGCTCTCCGGTCGGTGGACACGGCTCGATGACGTGAACGACGTTGAGCGTGAGAGTCTTCGGAATTGAAGCCCCGAGGTGTCCTGGCCGTTTGACCACGACGGCGGTGGCAGAGAAGCTGAGCTGAGCGAGGCGAGCGTTACGGACAGGGCGGCCCTTGTTGGCTCGAGGTGCGCTGCTGCGTTTGCGCTCGGAAAGAGGGACTTCGCGCTCGAAAATCCCCTCCAAGCTCCGAACTCGCTCCTTGATGGGAAGCCATTGCTCGGCAAGATCCTCGGGATCTCCGACCCGGCGGTCGTGATTCACGCGGATCACGAAGGACTGCCCCTTGCCAACCATAGATGCGAGCAGGGCGTAGCTGTCGCCTTCGCGATCGGCGATGTGACAGACGCTTCGGCAAGCAGCGAGCCGCTCAGCGCTGAGCTCGATGCCACGGCTCCAGCGAGCTGATTCTCGGTCTTTCCACCGAGCTGTCTCGAGCCCGGACGCCTTGTTCTTTCGACCTCGCTTCGAGTGCTGCTTCCGCGAGATGACTTCAAGGTGCACGACCCCCAACGGCCGTCTCCAAGCGTTCCCTTCAACTACGAGTGAGCAATGAGGATAGAATCCGGCCTTGCCGGTGGAGAGGTAACCAACCTCGTCAGGATCAGCGTGCTCGAAAGCGCACGACGTCGTGTCATGAATCACGAGCACCTCGCCCGCCACCACCGCGCGCTCAGCGGCAGACGCCGCTAACGCATCAAAAAGCTGCTGCGGCTCGATGGCCGCGTTGTTGGCCAACCGGTAAGCCCCCTCCAGGCCGGCCTCCGATTGCATGGCCTCCGGCAAGCTCGCTCTCGGCTTCCGGGCCAGCTGAGCGACCGTCTTCGTCAATCGTTTCTTCCGTCGAGGGTCCCCCAACTCGGCTCCCTGTAACGCTTTACCTACTCGCTCCACCGAACCTTTCGGAAGCTTCATTACAAGCGGTAGATCCCAACCTGCCGATCCTTGCAAGAGGCTGATGCCCGCGCAGCCCTAACTGATCGATCTCACTCAGAAACTTCCGTAGGATCGACAGACGGGCACGGGCACGGGCACGTTTACGGGGGAGAGAATGGGGACGAGACGACCATCACCCCACGTGATGCTGCTCGATGCGGCGGCTCTCATCCACCAGGCGCTCGAAAATTCTACGGATCGTTTCGGCGTCGAGCGGGGGCTCGGCCATGCGGCAAAGGCGTTCGAGTAGCGCGCGCTCGCGCTCGGCATCGTAGACCGGCATGCCACGCTCGCGTTTGTAGTCACCCACCTGCATCACCAGCCGCACTCGCTCGTGCAGCAACTTGACGATCTGCTGGTCGACGGCGTCGATACCGCGACGCAATTCTTCGAGGCCAGGCTTGGTCGTCACGGGCGGCATCCTACACGCAATTCCGGGCGGTTCGTCACTTCACCTGAGTCTTGCAACCCGCGAAAACTTGTACCTCGAAAACGTCGCCACGCTGGAGCTGCTCGCACGCAGCGCCCCGAATCGAAACATGGCCCTCGTCCGTCCAGGCCCAGCCTTCGTCGGTGTCGTATTGAACCACCTGGTTGTCGAAGTAGACGTTGACGAAGCTGGGATCCTTGGGCACGTAATCGAGCGGCAAATCGCAGCTGATCGCCACCGAAGCAGCGATGGCCGTGAGCGATCTTTCCAGCGCTTCGGTGTCGGTCACCGGATAGTAGCGAGGCACGTCATCACGCGCCGTCCCGCCGGCCTCGGCCATGGCGTCGAGCAGCACCTCATAGGACTCGCTGCCGGGCATACCGACCACGAAAGTCCGCACCCCGGCCTCGGCCAGGTCCCGCACCGCCGCCACGCTGGCCTCGTCGTCCACACACGACAGATTCGCCCTGGGATTCGCGGTGGTGCGCGCGCAGCAGTTGACGCCTTGGGTACAATTTTGCCCGGCGTAGCTCAACCCCTCGATGTTCGGGATGCAGCCCTGCTCCACGCACTCCAGCTCGGCATTGCAATTGGGCGCGCCGTCCGTGATCAGTACCGCAAAGGTCTCGCCCCCCAGTCCGGTGAGCGTCGGCGCTGTTGCGTTCAAGGTGGCCGCCACCGGGGTACCCCCGGCGACGCCGGCCTGACTCAGTCGCGTCAGCAAGTCGCGCAAGCGTGGCCCGTTGAGCCCCTCGCGGGCGTACTCCGGGTCGTCACCCCGGGCCACTTCGAGCAGCGCGTCACCGGCCTCACAACCCGTCGCGCCAGCCAAGCCCGGGAAGACGCTGAGCCCATAGTTAACCCGGTGACCGACCGCCCGCAGCACCGTGGCCAGCGCGACCCGCGCGCTTTCGTACTTGCTCAGGCCCGTGCCGGGAAAATGGTCGCTCATGCTGGCCGAGCGATCGACGATGAAGCTCAGATTCGGCGGATGCTCGATGGCTGGGATTCGCTGCTCACCGCAGGGGCCACTGGGGTCGGCCTGGGCGTCGCTGAGCACCAGTCCCCCGCCTCCTCCCGCATCAGCGTCACGGTGCGGGTCGCTGCCCGCCGGCGGAGCGCGCTGCTTGTCCGCGCATGCCACCAGGCAAGCCCAGGCAGTAAGTCCTAGGCTTACGGCACGCAAAACGCGCATCCGCCAAGGATAGCCGAAAGTCGCAAGGGGGGCTTCCGCGTTATGGTCTTGCCGTGCCTCCGGCTGCCGCCGCGCGCCCTTCCGCCTCCGCCCCGCCTACACGCGCGCCAGCCTTTCTGCGAGCGCTGAGCGCGCTCATGGTCGTGGCGGGTGCAGTGGCACTGCTCGGCCTGCTGCTGGGCGTCGTGAGCGATTCGCGGCTCGAAGCGCGCAGACCCAGCGTGGCGGTGCCGCGAGCCGCCCCGGCACAGGTCGACGAAACGGAGCGTGACAGCGTGCTCGAGGTGCTGGTCGTGGGCGCCGACGAGCAGCCGGTGCCCGGCGCGCAGGTGCGGGTCTTCTGGGAGCAAGGCCGGCGCTACTTCGACGCCGGCCAAGCCACCACCGATGGCAGGGGCAAAGTCTCGCTGGCGCGCATTCCGCGCGGCCGCGTCTGGGTGATAGCCGAGGCCGAGGGCTTGGCGCGAGCATCGACCCAGCTCGTGACGGAGGGTGGCGTGCGCGGCGTCACGCTCCAGCTTTCGCTAGCCACGCAGCTCTCGGTGCGGGTCACCGACGAAGCGCACGCGCCGCTAGCTGGTGCGACGGTGCTCGTGACCAGCTCCGACCCCTTGCCGTTCGGCGCGCTCACCGACGCGGCGGGCGACGCGCGCTTCGCCCGCCTGGGCGCCCCGCCGTTCAACGTGAAAGCGTCGGCGCCCGGCTACGAGAGCGTGACCCAAAGTGGCGTACGCGGGGCGCTAGAGCTCGCGCTCCGGCGCCTGGGCTCGCTGCTCGTGCACGTGAGGCTCGCCGATGGCAGCGCCGCCGTCGGCGCGAGCGTCGAGATTGGTGGCGCCACGCTGTGGCCGGCGCGCAGCGCGCAAACCGATGCTGGCGGCAGCTGCAAGATCTCTGGGCTCCTGGCAGGCAGCTACGACCTGCGCGCTAGCCAGGGCAATTTGGTGTCGCGCGTGCTGATGGGCACGCTGCTGACTCGTGGCGAGAACGCCGAGGTCACGCTGCTGCTCGAACCGGGTCGCCACGTGACCGCGCTGGTGACCGATGGTGAGCAGCCGAACCCGCACCTGGTTGCCAATGCCGACGTGGTGCTCGCCGAGGAGGGCTTGAGCTCGTTCCCGCTACGCGGTCGCAGCGGCGTCGATGGCAAGGTCACGCTGGGGCCCATCTCGGCCGGCCCGGCGACGCTCTCGGGCCGTGCTCCCGACTTCGTCGGCAGCGCAGTCGTGGCCGTTCCGGAGGCGCTCCAGGGGCCGGTCGAGCTGCCGCTGCTGCGGGGTGGCACGCTGCTCGGCGAGGTGGTCGACGCGCGCGGCTTCCCCATCGACGGCGCTTCGGTGGAGGTCGTGGGCGAAGACCGGGCCGGGCTTCCGATCTCCGAAACCCCAGAATTACTGCGCTTTCGGCGCTCCCATTTCAGCTGGGCTCTGGCCGGACCGAGGCCGCTGATCGCGGCCGGGGAGCTGGGCGTGATGCCCGGGCCTATCCCGCCGATCCCGGGCAGCAACGCGGCGCTCGGTAGCGCCGCCGTCGACGCGGCGCTGCAGCCGCTCGACGCAGAGGAGGAGCTCACGCCCTGGGCCACCGGCGGTGACGGCAGATTCCGTGCGGCGCCGGTCACGCCCGGTCGCGTACGCGCGCTGGTGCGGCATCCCGATTTCGTGGAGGCCGTCAGCGACGCGGTGATGCTCGTCCCCGGCGGCGAAGCCAACGTGAAGCTCACGCTGCTGCGCGGCGGCGCGCTCGAAGGTCGCGTGCGCGACGAACGCGACCAGCCGGTGGCCGGCGCCGAGGTCGAGGTGATCGCCGAGCGCGGCACCTTCCAGCGTACGACGCTCACTGCCAGCGACGGCTCCTTCGCGTTCAGCGCGCTGCCGCGTGAGGTGACGTTGAACCTCCGCCGCGCCGAGAATCCCAGCCGCATTGCCAAGCGCATGCCGCTCACGGTCAAGGAAGGCGAGCGACAAACGCTCGACGTCGTGCTGCCCGCGCTGCGCGAGTCGCTCAGCGTGAGCGTGGTGGATCAGCAGGGCCAGGCGCTGCAGCTGGCGGAGGTCAACGTGCTGTCGCTCGACCCGGCCTCCCCGCTGCGCTCGACCGCCTTCAGCGACGCCCAGGGCAAGCTCGAGATCGCCGATGCCAAGGGCCTGCCGCTGCGTGTCACGGCCCAGGCGCCAGGCTTCGTGCGGCAGGTGCTCACGCTGCGCGGCGAAGAGGCCGCGGCCATCGAGCTGCGCCTGGAGCGCGGCGTGCTGGTGCAAGGCCGCGTGACGGCGCTGCGCGGACGGCGCGGCGTGGCCGGCGCGCTGGTGACCTTGACCAGCCAGGGACTGCACAAGACAGCCAGCACGGACGCCGACGGCGTGTACCGCTTGGCCGACGTCGCACCTGGCCCAGTGCGACTCCACGTGAGTCAGGCAGAGCTCGCGGACGGCGAGCTGAACGCGACGGTGACGCGCACGGCGCGCGACGATCGAGCCTTCGAGCTGCCCGACGTGGATCTGGACGAGCCCGGCGCCGTCGAAGGCGAGGTCGTCGACGAGCGCGGAGACCCCGTGCCGGGCGCGCGCGTCGCCGTCGAGCGGGCTCCCAGCTACTTGCCGAGTGGGCCGTTGCCGCGCGGTGTGGCCGTGACCGATGCTCGCGGCGCTTTCACGCTGCGCGGCCTCGCGAGCGGCTCGCGCCTGCTCGAGGCGTTTGCGCCCGAGCGCGGGCGCGGCTCGACGCGGCTCGACGTGCAGAGCGAGCGCACGCTCTCGGGTGTGCGCATCACTCTCAAGCCGAGCGGGAGCCTGCCGGATCCGTTCGCGCCGGCGGGCGTAGCCATCACGCTCGGTGAACGCGGACAGGGCGGCGCGCTGGAGGTGGTGGTGGTGGCGGTGGCCGAGAGCAGCGAGGCCGAACGCGCTGGGCTCGTCGCCGGCGACGTGATCACTGCCATCGACACTGCGCAACCCACGTCGATGCAAGACGCGCGCAGCCGCCTGGGCGGCGCGCCGCAGAGCGATGTGGTGGTGACGGTATTGCGCGGCGGCTCGACTCAGCGCTTGTCGGTGCTGCGCGAGCCCGTCCGCAAATGAAGCGCGCGCTCGGCGCTACTTGGCCTTGGCTACGAAGCTGACGTTGACCGGAGCGTCGGCGGCGACTTTGCCCTTCAAGTTGCTGGCGAGCGCCTCGCTCAGCTTCTTCACCAGCTTGCCGGCGGCGTCGCGCGGGTGCACCTCGAACTCCTCCAGCGTGATCATGAAGGGCTCGAGGGTCTTCACCTCCACCGCTTCGAGCTTGTCGCCCGCATACTTGAAGGTCAGCTCCACCTTGGCGCGCTTGGTCGCCTTGCGTCCGTGCAGCCGAAAGTCGCCGCTCACGTTCGCGGTCACCTTGCGCTCTGCGCCGCTCAGCTTGGTCACGTCGTTTTCACTGAGATTCTCGAGCTTCAGGATCTTGAGCTCGGCGAAGCGATTGCTCTCGGCCTGCGCCGGGGCGACCTCGCCCTCTTTCGCGTCGAGCTCCAGCCAGTCGCGCGCGTGCTTGTTCTGCACGTCGCTCTTCTTGCGCTCGCCGTATTCGCTCTTTTCGTCGCCGCGCTTCTGCTGATACAGCGTCAGCTTGTTCAGGTCGGCCTTCACCAGCGCCGTCGATTTACTCAAATCGCTGGGGTCGACGTAGAGCTCGCCCGAGACCGACTGCGGCGCGTCGCCCTCGATCTTCTCGAGCGGCGAATCCATCAAGAAGGTCAGGCTGCTGGCGGCGCCATCGACCACGAAGGGCAGCGCCGTGGCGGCCTTCGGCATCGGCGCATCGAGCGCCGCCGCGGTCGGCGCAAGCTTCTGCTCGTCCGCTGGCTTTTCCTTGTTGCAAGCCAGCGCCGACGAAAGCACCAGCGCGCCCATCAGCATCATCCGAGTCCGCTGCATCACGTTCTCCCTCGGCGCTAGCGGCGCCGTTTTACGACTGTGCTCGCTGTACGGATCTGTCGGCGATCGGTTTCACCCGGAGGCGCCTGAGCGCGTCCGCAGGCGACGTAGCTAAATGTCGTCGAAGTTTTCCTTGGGCTCCGACCTATCGCCACCCGGAGAGAGCAGGAACAGGAACGGAATGACGCCCATCGCCAGCAATAGGGTTCCGACGATCTTGGCGAGAGTGACCAGCCCGGGTTCAACCATGGGGTCGCCAAGATAGCCGCGTGCGCCGGCCTGGCAAGGGTCCAGATCGCCCGGCCCACGGGCCCGCTGGCGCCCCGTCAACGGGGCCGACTGCGGACAACCGTGAATGGCAGGACTCTTGCTGAGAGGCGCCCATCGGCATGGCAATGAGTGACCCTCCCAACTCCGGCCCGAGCGTCCGGGGCTCGCGTATTCTGCTCGTGGATGATGACCCGATGATCCTGCGAGCGATGCGCCGGCTGCTGCTAGCTGCTCGGCCGGGCTGGGAAATCGACATGGCGGCGAGCGCCGCGGCTGCATCGGTGCTGCTCGAGGCCAAGAACTACGACGTGGTGGTGACCGATCTACAGATGCCGGTGGTCGGTGGCGCCTTGCTGCTGGAGCGACTCAAAGCGGGACAGCCGTCCGTGATGCGGGTGATTCATTCGTCTCACGTTGAGGCATTCGGCAGCCAGAGCCTGGACTCGCTCGCCGATGCTGCCGTGAGCAAGCTCGGCCGCACCGACGAGCTCGTGCGCGTCGTCGACTGGGCCCTCGACCAGCGCCGTAGAAGGCTCCGGGATTCTGTCGGCTACTGAAACGACTTCTGAACGCGCTGCGAGATTTTCACAGGGAGGTCGGGAGATCGGGAGTCGTCCGAGTTTTTGGGGGCGCAGCGACGCTACGGAGCTCGCGGCGCTCCATACGGATGCGTAACGCCTTCTCGCAGCACAACGCAGGGACGTATGGTGTGGCGCCCCTGCTTCGCTCGCACGACTCCCGATCTCCCGATCTCCCTGTAATTCAGGGAGCCGTGGGGTGACTCACGGTGCCGTCACAACAGCTTGGCAATGGTAACCAGCTGCATGTTGCTCGTGCCCTCGTAGATTTTGCCGATCTTGGCGTCGCGGTAGAACTTTTCGGCGGGGTACTCCTTGGTGAAGCCCACGCCGCCGAAGAACTCGACGCATTGAGAGGCGGTGCGCTCGGCCACCTCGGACGCGAATAGCTTGGCCATGGCCGCTTCCTTCACGAACGGCTGGCCCGCATCCTTCAGACGCGCGGCGTTGTAAACCAGCAGACGCGCTGCCTCGATCTCCATGGCGACGCGCGCGTACAGGAACTGCATGCCTTGAAACTCGGCTATCGGCTTGCCGAACTGCGTTCGTTCACGCATGTACGGCAGCGCGCAATCGAAGGCTCCTTGAGCCAAGCCCAGCATCTGAGCGCCGATACCGATGCGCCCTTCGTTGAGCGCTTCGATCGCGATCTTGTAGCCGCGCCCGACCTCGCCCAGCACGTTTTCGGGCGGCACCTCGACGCCGTCCAGGACCAGCTCGCAGGTGCTGGAGGCGCGGATGCCCAGCTTGTGCTCGCGCTTACCGACCGAGAAGCCGGCGAAGCCTCGCTCGACCAAGAACGCGGTGATGCCTTTGTAGCCGAGCGAAGGGTCCACGTTCGCGAACACGATGAACAGCGAGCTCTCGGCGGCGTTGGTGATCCAGAGCTTGCGGCCGGTGAGCAAGTAGCCCTGCCCACGCTTTTCGGCGCGGCACTTGAGCGCAAACGCGTCCGAGCCGGACGACGCCTCGCTGAGCGCGTAGGAGCCGACCCACTCGCTCGCCATTTTCGGTAAGTAGCGCTGCTTTTGCTCTTCCGTCGCCCAGCGGAGAAGCGCGTTGATGACGAGCGTGTTCTGAACGTCGACCAGCACGCTCACGCTCGGGTCGATGCAGGCCAGCGCCTCCACGGCCAGAATGGCGTTGAAGAAGGACGAGCCCGCCCCGCCGTATTGCTCCGGGATCTC
>DATDEV010000788.1:0-5477 GCA_036522995.1 Polyangiaceae bacterium | reverse complement strand
CGACCGACGCGAAGGAAGCGGTCGAGCAAGTCGCCCTCTTCGCAACGGAGGCGAACGGGCTGCTGTGCCGCCGCTGTGCCCGACCAGCCACGGTTCTCGCCCAATTCGATGCCGCGCGCCTCCCGCAGCTCGCTGGCCTCGTCCCCAGCACCGTCCCCAGCTGTCTCGAATGCGCCGTCCAGGAAACGGTATTCGTGCGGCCAAATCCCAGTGGGGGGTGGGAGTGGCTCGCGTCGGAAAGCCAAACGGTCGAGCGCAGCGCAGGATGGGAGCTAGCGCCGCGGGCCGCGAGACTCGTGCCCCGTGCGCCCTGGGAGACCGTCGATTGGTGCGAGTCAGATGGGGGCGATTCTCAAATTGGAGGTCACCCCGGTTGGATCCAGGACGACCACTACCCTCCCTGTCCGTCGTGCACGCGCTCGATGCCGACGGTGATGCAGATCGCCCTCGAAGATTTTTTCCGCGCCGAAGGTGTCTTCTACGTGCACCACTGCTCAGGTTGCGGCGTGACTGGTGTCAGCTACCAGCAAACGTAGCTGTTGCCCTTACCCCTCCCCCGTCACCGACTTTGACTGTCAAGGTGACCTGGCTCCGCTCCAGCAGCTTCTGCAATTCGGGCTGCATTTCGGCAGCCCCTTCCCCACTCAAGCTTTTCCGGCGCGCATCCGCCCCGACCGCAGCTCGACGAGGGAAAAGCGCCCCAGCGCGTTGCGCAGCGGTTGAGCGGCTGCCGTCGCGTCGGCGCGTAGCAGCAGGCGGGGCTTTCCGGCCTCGAGCACCACGCGGATCGTGCCCTGCTGCAGGCGCTCGCGCTTGGCCACCTCGCAAACATCGTCGAACAGCGCCGGTGGCAAGCGACCACGCTCGAGGCGCGGCTGCCCGTCGCGCACGACGATGCGGAACAGCTCGCTCGCGCGCCGCGCGCCCACGACCAGCAGCACCAGCGCGCAGCCGAGCATGAACAGGCCGAGCCAGAGGATGAACGAGCTGTCGCCAGCGAGCGTGTCGATGTCGATGTCGCCCCCTAGTACTTGTACGAAATCGACACTTTGGTGGTGCCGGCGCCGTCCATGCCGGAATTGTCGGTGGGGCGCAGCTCGAGCGGCCCCTGCAGCGAGACCGACAGGTAGCGGGCCGGGGCGTCCGTCACGACCAGGGTGCCCTTGAGCTGCGCGATGATGTCGAGGTCGTCGCCGACGTCGTTGGTGAGCTGGTAGGCCAGCTCGATGAGCGCGCTGCGCGCGCCGCCGCTCGGGCCGGCCGGCATCAGCTGGCGCAGGCTGGCCTTGGCGCTACCGATCTTGGTGTCGTCGTCCTCGCCGCCCGCGAGTGAGATCGCGCCCGCCGTGCTGAAATCGCCCCTGCCCTTGGCGCTGAGCTGCGCGAGCTCCTTGAGCGCCAGCGCCATCTCGAGCGGCTCGCGCGCGTCGTCCTGCACACTGTCGAGCTCTTTCTTGGGTGGTGCGCCGCCGCCCGCGCCGCGCACGTCGGGCTTGCCCTGCGCGTAGGTCACGACGTAGCGCTTGCCCTGCAGGTCGTCCGGTTCCTTTTGCTCGTTGCCCATCACGGTCATCGTGCTGCGATCGATCGGATACTCGATGACTACCTTGTCGAGCGTGCCGTTGGTGGCGGCGAGGACCTCGAAGCGCGCTTCCTGGTGGCTGACCATCCGCATCGACAGCGCGCCGCCGGGCCCCATCTTCACGTCCATCTCGAGATCGACCACGCGCGTCCAGCTCTGACCGGCCGCGTAGGGCCTTAGCGCAAAGGCGCCGACCGCGGCGCCCTTGGCCGGCTCTGCTGAAGCCTTGGTGCTGGCGGCGACGGCCGAAGCCTGGATCTCGACCTCTTCCGCGGCCTGCTCCTCTTCCGGCGTGAGGGCCGGCGCCTCGGCGCTGGCGGCTGCGGCTGGCATCGCGGCCTCGAGCGGGGCCGGGTCGTCGTTCTTGCCACCGAGCGGCACGCTGCTGGCTCGGACCGCGCCGCAGCCGAGCCAGCACAGCGCTATCGCCGCCAGGAACCGGGAATCGCTACGCACAGCAGGGGACGTAGCACGGCCGCGCGGGCGTCGTCACGGCGGCGCTTGACGCGCTCGCGCCCCGACGTTCCGCTGGGCTGGTGAAGCGCAACACCCGTCCTCAGATGCTCGGGGAGCTGCTCGACGGGGCGCGCGTGGTTTCGGCCCAGCGCGGCCGGGTGGCGGTCGATCGCGACACCTGGCGCCGCCTGGTGGGCGATCGCGTGGCGCGTCGCACCGAGCCGGGCGGGTTGAGCGGCGGGGTGCTCACCATCTACGTGGCTTCGGCGCCCTGGGCGCAGGAGCTGTCGCTGCTCACGAATGAGCTCCTCGAACGACTAAGGCCGCTGAAGCTGAGCATCCAGTCGGTGCGCTTTCGCGTGCGCCAACAGATTCACGGCCCCACCTGGCAAACCACGCGCAAGCCGTCGGTCAGGGCTGCGCTACCGGTGGAGCTGCGCGAGCGCATTCGCGCGGTGGGCGATCCCGAGCTCGCACAAGTGATCGCTGACGCGGCGGAGCTCGCGCTCGGCCGCCTGGACAAGGTCAGCGCAAAATCAACCGCTCCAGGCCCTCGATCCGCTGCAGCACGAAGCGATCGGTCGGCGAAAAGCTCGGCGCCGCGAGCTTCAGCTGCTCCAAGTAAGCCCGAAAACCCGCGAGCGCGACGCCGCTAGTCTTGCGCAACACGGCGTACAGCTGATCGACCACCTCACCCGGTAGCGGACGCGCCTGCGCGGCGTAAAGCTCGAAGCAATAGTCGACCCAACGGGCGCGATTCGTGGCGTCGGCGATACGCACTGCATAGCTCGCAGCGCGCGCCGCCGAGGCTGGCGCCAGCCCCTCCTGGGTCTGCGCCCGCTTGAGCAGGTTGGTGAGCGAGGAGGCGAGCAGCTTTTCCGCCTCGTCGCCGCGTCCGAGCGCTAGTATTTTGTCCGCCACGCCGCACAGCAAGTCGAGCCCATCGGCGCGACGCGTGAGCTCTTCGCGGGCGCGTTCGGCCTCGACCAGCTCGCGTGGCATGGTCGCGCCGTGCAAGGTCTCGGCGTTGAAGCGCTCGGGCGCGGTTTTGACGCGCACGACCCGGGTGCTGCTGCGCAGCAAGAACTCCTGTTTGCCGATCTGCACGCGATCAGCGTCGCGCAGCGCGCGCTGGCCGACGATGCGCTCGTCGTTGATGTAGACGCCGTTGACGCTGCCGAAGTCCTCCACCGCTACCGCCTTGGGCGTGACCACGAACTGCGCGTGACGCCTCGAGACGAGGCCATCATCGAGCACGATGTGACAGCTGGAGCTACGCCCCACCACCACCACGCCGCTGCGCAGCTCGAGCGTGTGACCCTGGTACTCGAGCCAGAAACGCACGAGAGTCGTGCCCCCCTCGTTCTCGGTGTCGACCTTCTCGACGTCGCTGCGGCTCGAGCTCACACTCCAAGCGTAACCGCGCGTTTGGATTCCTGTCGAATTTCGGCTGCTGGGTAGCGCCGAGGCGCCGTCAGGCCGGCGGCCGCGGGCTGACCAGGACTGCTATTTGGCCGAGACCAGGCGCTCGAGGCCCTCGAGGCGACTGACCAAAAAGCGCTCGTTGGGCCCGAAAGTGCCCGAATTCTCGCGCAGCACGTCAATGTAGGTGCGCAGCGCACCGAGATTGACCCGCTCGATGCGCCGCACCAGCGTGTAGAGCTCGTCCACGATGCCGGCCGGACAGGGGCGACGCACCCCCCCGTAGGCCCGGAACAGGTACTCCACCCAGCGCCAGCTACCAGTCGCGGCGGCAAGCTTCATGGCGTACTCGGTCGAGCGCTCGAACAGGTCGGACTTCACTTCGCGTCCGGCTTCGACATCACCCAAGACTTGATCGAGCAGATCGGTCAGCAGCCGCTCGGCTTCGTCGGCGCGACCGAGCGCGAAGGCTTTGTCGGCCAGGATCCCGAGCAGCCCGAAGGTAGTCGCTCGCTGCGTGGCCGGCTGAATCAGCGTGTCGCCCATGTTCTCGCGTCGTGCCACGTAGCGCAGCTCCTGGCCGCCGATCAGGATCTGATCTTTGTCCTGCACCGCGTAGGCTCCGCTAATGAGCGCACCGTTCACCTTCACGCCGTTGCGAGAGCCGAGGTCCGCGACCGTCACTCGCTCGCCCTCGACCGTGAGTTGAGCGTGGTGGCGCGAGACGAGCGGGTCGTCCAGCGACAGCTGACAGCTGGCGGCACGTCCGATCACGAAAGTTCCTTCCGAGAGCTCGATCTCGTGATGCTTGTAGCGCAGCACGTGCTTCACGACTTCGCGCTCTCCAGCAGTCGCGCCAGCGCCTCGAGGCTGGCAATGTCGGCGGCCGACTGCCGAGCGCCCGCGCTATCGAAGGCGCGCTGCGCGGCAGCTTCGAGCAGCGAGCGTTCGGCTGACGGCAGGCGCGCCAGGGTTTCGCTCAAAGTGATGGGCGGCGGAGCGCTGAGCGACGCGTAGACCGAGAGCGCCCAACGCCCCCAGCCGGCTTCGCCGCGCGCCACGGCAACCTCGGCTGCCGCCAGACCGACGACGTCGATCAAATGCGGCTGGACCGGGCGACCTTCGGCCAAGCGCTGCTCGAGGCCGAGTCGCGCGTGCGACAGGACGCGCTCGAGATCGTCTGGCACGCCGGCGCGTCGCGCTCGCGCGACCGCTTCGGAGGCGAGCTCCAGGCCCCAGTCGCGCTGGCCCGCGCCGCTCAGGGTGTCTTCCTCGAGGCGCTCCTTGGAGCCGCACGCCGGACAAGCCACGAGCTCGGCCGGGTAGGCGCGCGCACATTGCGCGCAGTGGCACATGAAACCCGTCTGGCGCGACGCACCTGCGCCGGCCTGCTCCGCCGTCACCGACAGCTCCAGGAACACGAGCTCCTGCGTGCCGATGCGCAAGCGGTCGCCGTTGGCGAGCGGCGCGCTGGCGGTGATGGGTTGACCGCGCAGCTGCACCCCGTTGCGCGATCCGAGATCCTGCAGGACGGCTTGCTGGCCCTCGATGTGGATACGCGCGTGCTCGCGTGAGACCAGGGGGTCGTCCAGCGTGACCTGACAATTCGCGCTCCGCCCAATGAGCGTATCTCCCTGGGGCAGATCGATCTCCTGGAGGAGGAAGCGTAGGCGGAACCGGGTCAAGGTCGTGTCCGGTCGAGAACCGAAAAAAGCCGAGCTACAAACATAGCCCTCCGAGGCCGCGCCCGTCAAAGGACGCGGAACTGTGGCGGCGCAAAGCGCTTGCCGCAGCCTAACAGCCGTGCGCGTCTTTCGGCCATGCCTGCGCTCGCCACGTGCCGCCCTTTTCACCGCCACCGCCCGCGCCTGCGCCTGCGCTCGCTCCGGCCGTTTGGCTCGGTGCACGCGCTGGCGGCGCTGGCCGCAAGCCTACCGACCTCGGCGCTGGCCCAGGCCGCACCCTCACCCGCGCCCGCCCCCGTAGCCCTGCCTGCACCCGCAGCCGCACCCGCGCC
>DATDEV010000787.1:0-9471 GCA_036522995.1 Polyangiaceae bacterium | reverse complement strand
ATGGAAGCGCTCTGCGGCTGGTTCGAAACCGCTGTCAGCTCCGAGCTGGTGCAGGAGCTGGCCGTCCTGCAAGCCATCGACGCTGCGAAGGCCGGGATGCGCGACGTGGTGGAGCTACCCGATCAGCGAGAAGACTTGTTCCTCAAGCTTTGCGTTCAAAACGGCCGCGCGGGTCGCGGCTTCGTTCTGAGCAAGGCAAAGCGTGCTCTCTTCGACGACCTAGTTGACGGTGAGATCGCCTCGCTCGAAGCAGCAATAGCAGCGGCCTTTTCGGAAGTTCTGGCGCAAGCGAGGCGCCCTGGAAGCGGCTAGGTTGGGCGAACCTGCTCAGGGCAGGCGCGCCGCCTCTGGCACGACCACGGGCATCGCGGTGCCTTCGAATACCACGCAGTCGCAGCCTGGACCGTTGAAGTCCTTGAGCACCCGGCGCTGTACGGTTAGCGGGACGGCTTGCCACTCTTCGAAAGAGCCATCTGGCAGCTGGAAGCGAAGCTCGAGCGTGCTGTTCGGGTCGTTGGGCGGCCCAAGTTGGATGACCCCTTCTTCGCAGTCGCGGTCGTTACTGTTCGCATCGGGGGCAGCCGTGCAATCGAAGGGCGAGGGCGACTCCTGCAAGTTGATTTCGCCGCGGGCTGCTGCCATTCCGCCCTGCTCGTCGACGAGCGCAAGCGTCACCCCGCTCCCGAGGCAGCCCTTCAAGGTACACGTGCGAAGACTGTCGTCAGGCAGACACGCGCCGAGCAAGCTCGCCAGCCCGAGCCCGGCCAGGCTCGCGCCCAGCCAGCGCCAGCGAGCGTGACTCATGGCTGCTCGCCGAACACGGGGGCGAGCCAGGGGACGGTGCGGGGGACGTTGCCTTGCTCGAGGCGCTGCTTCCATTCGGCGTCGGTGAGGCGGGTGAGGCCGTCGGCGAGCAGCTCGTTGTAGGTGGAGATGACGCCGGCGTAGGCGCGGGGGCCGTTGCAGGAGTCGACGGTGAGGACGATCGGGCGGGGCAGGCCGGTGCCGACGTGGAGCACGCTGGCGTTGCGGGCGACTGGCAGCTCGCCGCCGACGTCGGTGTGCACGTCGGTGATGGCGGGGTCCATTTCCACGGCTTCGAGCGGCTCGAAATGCAGCTCGCTGTACCAGCCGGTGTGGCCGAGCAGGGTGCCGTCGCAGTTGATCTCGGTGGTGACGGCCTGATTGATGAACGCCATGTGCTCGGCGCTGTGCGGCATGCCGCTGCGCTGCGCGAGCGCCATGTCGGCCAGCGTGAGGTTGATGCGGGCGACGGCGGCGAAGTAGTCGTCCATGCGCTTGCCGAGCTCGGCGTCGAGGTCGAGACCAGCGACCAGCTCCTGCGCCCGCTCGGCGAAGCGAGCGACGCCTTGGAAGAACTCGGGGTAGGGGTCGACGTAGGCTTCCGGATACTCACAGGCAGCCGCGGAGGTGTACGACTGCTTCACGTAAAGCACGTTGTTGTGACGCAGCTGCGCCCAGGAGCTGAGCTGCGTGTTGAGCAGGCGCCGGCCCCAAGCGTCGCTGCGGGCGACGCTCGGCAGATCGGTAGCCGGCGTGGCCGCGGGCGAGAGCGTGCGCAGCGCACTCAGCCAGCTGGTGTACAAGCTGCTCTGCCAGTAGTGCTCCGGGTGAGCGTCGACCAGCAGACGCATGGCCGAGAGCGCACCGGGATATTCGGCTTCCTGGTCGAGCTCGTCGCCCAGCAGGCCGAGGGCCTGGTCGTTGCCGAGCGCGGCGAATGCGACGTCGAGCGGATCGGGCACGACGCGGGTGGGCAGGCGATCGTAAACGACGTTCGAAAACACGTGGCTGTCGACCGTGTAGCGCTGGCCGAACAGCGCGAAGCTCATGCTGAGCGGGAAGGTGGCCTGACCGCCGGGATTGCGACGGATGACCTGACTGGCGATGCGCTGCTCGCCGAATTCGCCCGCGATGATGGCTTCGGCGAGCGCGTCGTCGCTGACGTCGGCAAGGCCTTCGGCGCCGCCCACTGACGCGAGCAGCGCATCCACCTGCTGCAGCGCCATGTAGTCGTGCTCGCCCACGAAGGCGCCGATGGTGGCGTCGATCGACAGGTAGTCGGAGTAGGCGGCCGCATCGAGCAGCTTCCGCAGCGCGACCACGCTCTCCACTTGCCTGCGGCGTAGCAGCTGGCTGCCGTCGTCGTTTGTCTCGATCAAGCGAAACTCGATGCGGCCGAGCCAGATCATGGCGCGGAAGTAGCTTTCGAGGTTCGGGTCGCCGTCGTAGTGCCCGCGCGGCTTGAACTGCGAAAAGTCGAGCAGCCGCTTGGTGCCGAACAGCACGCGCTCTTGCTCACCTTCGGCCTTCATGGCCGCCGCGACGAAGCTCTTTAGCTCCGCCGACTCGCGCTCGTCGACGCGACCACCATCGAGCAGCGAGGTCGCCACGCCGAGATAGAAGTTGAGATCCGAAGCCACGTCCGACTCGAGCGTGTCCGCGGAAGAGGCGAGCGAGGCGCGGATCGTCGTGAGCAGCTTCTGCAGGCGAGGCCGCAGCGTCTTGGTCTCGAGCGACTGCAGGATCTTGTCGTGCGAGCGATAGATGGCTTCCAGCACCATGTCTGCGCTGACGAACACCGGCAGATCCGCCGCGTAGATCCCGGAGTAGCCGGCGGCGAAGGAGGGGACGTCGTGCCCGCCGGTGACGAAGCCCGTTTTCGCTAGCTCGACTTTGGCCGCCGCCGGAGCCTGGAAGCCAAGCCCGGTCAGGATCGAATCGAGATTCGAGGCCGTCAGCGGGTCGTAGCCCAGCGCTGCATCGAACTCGACGGCGTGCTTGGCGCGCAGCTCGTCTGGCGTGGCCAGCCGCGCCTTGCTCACTTCGTCCGTCAGCGCGGTCAGGGCGGCCGGCGCCGAGACCACGACTTCTGTGCCAGGGTCGACCCCACTTGGCACATCCGGAATGGCACTCGGATCGGGTCCGCCCGACCCATTCGAACAAGCGCACACCAGCGAAAGCAGCAACCAATTCGCTCTTGCCCCACGCATCCAGCTGTTCGTCATGGCTCTCTCCGCGTTCAGCAGCCGCACCGCTAACCCAACCACCAACGCAAGGTGCAACGACTGTGCCAAGGAGGACGACACCAGCCAGCCGTCAGGCCTCGAGCCACTATCACCGCGGGGCCAAGCGCAGCGCCGAGCGCCTACGCGAAGCGGCCGCGCGCGCTCACGCTTGCCCGCGTCGCGTTTCGGATAGCAGTAGCTCGAATGCTTCGCGTTTGAGCTGGGTGAATTCGGGGCTGGTGAGTAGCTCGAGCTCCCGCGGTCGTGGCAAGTCGATCGGCAGCTCTGCCTTGACGGTGCCGGGCCGACGAGTGAGCACGACCACGCGGTCGCTCAAGAACACCGCTTCGTCCACGTCGTGCGTGACGAACACCACCGTCATGTGCAGCTCGTGCCAGAGGCGCAACAGCATCTGCTGCATCTCCAGGCGGGTCTGCGCGTCGAGCGAGCAAAACGGCTCGTCCATCAAGATCACGCGCGGTCGATTCACCAGCACACGCGCCAGATTCACGCGCTGCTGCATGCCGCCCGACAGCTGATGCGGGTAGTGCTCGCTGAACTCGGAAAGACCGACGTGCGCCAGGATCGCGCGCGCGCTGGCCAGTCGTTCCTGCTTGCTGATGCGCTGCATCTTGAGCCCGAAGGCCACGTTTTCGAGCACTGTTTTCCACGGAAACAGCGTGTGCTGCTGAAACACCACGCCGCGATCGGGACCGGGGGCACGCACCGGTGCACCCGCCACGCGCAGCTCGCCCGAGCTCACGCGCGTGAAGCCAGCCACCGCGCCGATGATGGTCGACTTGCCGCAGCCCGATGGTCCCAGAATGCTCAGGAACTCTCCGGCTGCGACGCTGAGATCGATGCCGCGCAGTGCCTGCACCGCCGTCTTACCTTCACCGAAGTGGATGTCGACGTCGCTGAGCTGGATCGAGCCGCTGCTCGCAGCAGCAGTAATGGGCGTGCTCACGAGCGGCTCCCTTCGGGCTCGAACCACGGCATCAACCGGCGGCCGAGCTTTCTGATCACGAAGCTGCTGCCCATGCCCATGACACCGATGGCGATCATGCCCAGCACGATGCTGGGATACTTCTGCAGCGTGTACGCTTCCCAGGTGTAGTAGCCGATGCCGTACTGACCCGAGATCATCTCGGCCGTGACCAGCGAGAACCACGACGTGCCCATGCCAATACTCAGGCCGGTCACGATCGACGGCATCGCGCCGGGTAGAATGACCTCGCGAAAGACGTCCAGCGGGCGGGCGCCCAGGCTGAGCGAGGCGAACACCAGTCGCTTGTCGAGCGATTCGACGCCGTGCACGGTGCTGAGCAAGATCGGAAAGAACGCGCCGATGAAGGTGATGAACACCATGCTCTGCTCGGCCGACGCGAACAGCAGAATAGCGATGGGGATCCACGCCACTGCCGGGATCGGGCGGATGATTTCCAGCGGCGGCAGCAGTGAGCGCGCCGCCAGCTTGAAGCGGCCGATCAATAGTCCGCTGCCGACGGCCAATGTGGCAGCGATGACGAAGCCGAGAAAGATGCGCGTCACGCTGTTGCCGACGTGCGCCGCGAACTTCGGCGTCTGCAGTAGCTCGCCCAGCGCCAGGACTACCTCGCTGGGGGCGGGGATGTTCTCGAAACGGAAGAACAGCTCCAGCTCGTAGCGCGACGCCAGCTCCCAGGCACCGAGCCAAAGCGCGATCGACGTCGTGCCGATCAGCAGCGAGGTCAGCGAGGAGCGCCAGCGCTCGCTGCTGCTGGCGCTCCTTCTGGCCGTGGCTTCGAGCGCCAGATCATCCAGCTGATGCTGCGGCCCCGAGAGCAGCTCGACGGCGGCTCGTTCCGATGATCCGGCGCTCATCGTCATCAGCTCGCCTGCCCCGGGGCTTTGCGGGCGGCGTCGTAGCCGATGACCTGACCACCGTTCTTGGTAGCCCAGGTCTCGGCGGACTTCTTGAGCAGGAACGCAGACAGCCCACTCGGTCCGCGCACGTACCAGACCTTGTCGGCGAACAGCTTGTTGCCGGTCTCGCGATCGTGCACGAACGTGACGCGCACTGTCTTGCCTTCTTGCTGAAGCTTGGCGAGCGCCGCGAACGTGGCCTCTGGGCTGCTGTAGAGGCGCACCTTCGGCTCGCCCTTGACCCAGATTTGGCCGGCTAGATTCGGCTCCTTGATCGGCTGCTGCGTGTCCTGGGCGTTGCCGCTGAAGGGGAGCGCCGCGTAGTCCTTGAGCCGGGCGTCGTAGTCGTAGCCGAATTCCTTGGCCGCCTGGCGGATGAACTTGTCGGTCACGTAGCTGCCGACGTCGATCTCCTTGGTGACCTTCTTCAACACCTTGAGCGACTCCTGCGCCTTTTCGATGGCCTTGCGGTGCTCGGGCTTGAGCGTGTAGTCGCGGCTTTGAATGCCCTGGGGGCCGTGGAACGCGTAGTACACCTCCGCGTCGACGCCGGTCCATTGCGCGAGCTTCTCCGAGAGTCCTTCCGGATCCTCACGGAAGAGTCGGTCCGCCTCGAGCGTGGCCTTCAGGAACGCCACCACGATCTCGGGGTGCTTCTCGGCGTAGTCCGAGCGGACCTGAACGCCGTGCGTGGTCGTGACGCCGGTCGAGCTGCCGTCGTAGATCTTTTTGGCAAAGCCACGAAAGGGAAACAGCTCGCCAAAGGGCACGAAGTTGGCGTGAGCGTCGATCTGGTTGGCCTTGAGCGCGCTGCCGCCGACCTCCGGCGTTTGCGTGACGATCTCGACGTCCTTGGTCGGATCCCAGCCCAGGTCCTGCAGGGCCCGGATCAGCATGGCGTGTGCGGTGGATCCGAACGGTACCGAGAGCTTCTTGCCCTTCAGCTCCGACAGCGACTGCACCTTCGAGTTGGCGGGCACCAAAATGGCGTTGCCGGCGCCGTTGATACCGGCCGACAAGGTCGCGATGTAGAGCGACTGCACCTTGTCGCCGGCCGCCTTCAAGGCCGTGGCTCCGAGCACGGACGGAAAGTCGGCCATCTGCACGATGTCGAGCTGGTTCGCCAGGTACTTGCTGTTCAGCTGCGCACCGGTCGGCTGGTTCTCCCACTTGATGTCGTACGTGACCGCCTTGTAGCGCCCCTCCTTGGGCAGGAACTTCTCCAGCAACTTGAGCTCGCGCACGATGGGACCACCGGTCGCGCAGTTGATGGTCGTGTCCTGCGTGCCTATGGCCACACGGATGGTCTCGGCGGCAGCCGGCGCGTCGCCGGATGCCTGAGCCTTGGCGCCCGAGTCTGGCTGGGAAGGCGACTTGCAGCCGAGCAGCAGCGCCACTACCGCCAAGCAAAATGTAGTGAGTGATCTTTGAGTCATCGGCAGTGCCCAAGCAAGAGCCGAGCCAGCGCTACGACTAGCTCGCGAGTCGACGCCACTCGAGCTGTGCCACCTGCACGCGCTTGGGCAGCAGTTGCAGGCGGTAGAGCGTGTCGGCGATGTGCTGCTGAGAAGCGACCTGCTCGGCCGTGAGCGCGCCCGTCGTCGGATGGCGCTCGAGCCAGCTGGCGATCGCGCGCGACGAAATGTTGAGCTGAGCCGAGACCAGCTCTGCGACCAGCGCGGTGTTGCTCTTGGCCCACTCGACTGCCTTGACGGCGTGGATCAGAAGCTCGTCGACCACCTCGGGCTGGGCTTCCGCAAAGCCGCGATTTGCCAAATAATACGCGGTGTTGAGCGTGAGGCCGCGACCGTCGCGCAGCACGCGCGCGCGCGCCGAATGCTGGACGGCCGACAGCAGCGGATCCCAGATGGCCCAGGCGTCGACGTGGCGCGATTCGAACGCCGCCTTGGCCTTCTCGGGGACGGCAAAGCTCAAGCGCACGTCGTGGTAGTCGAGGCCCGCTTCCTCGAGCGCGCGGATCAGCAAGTAGTGCACGTTGGAGCCACGCTTCAGCGCAATGCTCCGGCCCCGCAGGTCCGCTACCGAGCGGATGTCGGAGTCCTCGTGAACCACGATGGCTTCGGCGTGGGGTGCTGGCGCTTCGGCGGCCACGTAGACGAACGGCTCGTCGCCAGCTTGAGCGAACACACAGGGGCAATCACCGACCACGCCGAGCGCGACGTCACCGGTTTGAATCGCGGTCGCCACCTCGGGGCCCGCCGGAAACTCGCACCATTCGACCTGGATGCCCTTGGCCGCCAGCAGACTGTCGAAGGTGCCGAGCGCCTTGACCACAGTCAGCACGCCGAACTTGTGATAGCCCAGCCGCACCGGCTTTTGCCGCTGGCTGCGCGGAGCGAGCTCGGTGACGGCGGGCCGAGCCGGCGCGGCGCCGCCGCCGAGCTCACCGTACTGCAGCAGGCGTGCGCGCACGACGTTGCGGCTGATGTCGAGCAGGCGCGCCGTCTTCAGCTGATTCTTCTGCGAATGCGCGTAGGCGCTGCGCATCACCGCTTCCTCGATGCGCTCGAACAGCCGTGGGGCGGGCGCATCGAAAATCTTGCCGAGCGCGGTCTCGAGCAGAGAAAAACCGTCGCCGTCGGCAGGCGGGACGCTGCGGGAGCGGGTTTTTCCCACGTGAATACGCAGGTCTTCGCCGCGCACGATCCCGCCGCGCGCTACCAGTAGCGCGTGATGCATCACGTTCTCGAGCTCGCGGATGTTGCCCGGCCAGGCGTGCTCGAGCAGCCGTTCGCTCGCCGATTCTGTCAGCTCGACGTCACCGAGCTCCAGCTTGCGCGTGTAAACGCTCAGGAAATAGCGGGCCAGCGGCAAGATGTCGCCGGGCCGCTCGCGCAGCGGCAGCAAGCGCAGCTGCGTGACGTTCAGGCGATAGAACAAATCCTCGCGGAAATGGCCGGCGGCCATGGCCTCTTCCAGGTCCACGTTGGTGGCGGCGATGAGCCGCACGTCGATGGGAATGGCGCTGCGCGAGCCGAGCCGCACGACCTCCGACTCCTGGAGCACGCGCAGCAACTTGACCTGCAGCGGCAGCGACAAGTCTCCGACCTCATCCAGGAAAAGGCTACCCCGGTGCGCGCTCTCGAACCAGCCGATGCGGCTATTGCCAGCGCCCGTGAAGGCGCCCTTTTCATGCCCGAACAGCTCGCTCTCGACCAATTGCTCGGCGATGGCTCCGCAGTTCACGGGCACGAAGGCCTGGCTGTGACGCCGGCTGAGCTGGTGCAGGTGCCGGGCAACGATCTCCTTGCCGGTGCCGGTCTCGCCCGTGATGAGCACCGTCGCGTCGCTGGGAGCCACCCGTTCGATGTCGTCGAGCAGCGCTCGCGAGCGCACGTCTTCGAAGACCAGCGCCTTGGCACGGACGCTCGGAGCCGGTCCACTGGTAGGTAGGGTCAGCACGGGCATGGCTCGCCAGGCCTATCATGCGACCGCTGTAACGTCCACTATACGAGAAGGTGCAGGTATTATGCGGAACGAAGCCGCGAGTGACGCCATAATCTCCGAGCAAGTGCGGAGCGGGCCGTCCAGGATGGCGGACAGGGGGGACCGGATGGGCGGCCAGGCCGCGCTGGGTTGGTTGCTTGCCTAGCAGCAGCACTGCTGCTGCAGCAGCAGCGCTGCCTCCAGCGCCGCAAGCCCTCGACCATCGGCGCAACAGCGCGGGGTTAGCTGCGCTGGCCCACCCCTTGCAGTGGGCAAGACCAACGCGGACCAGCGCATGCAAGACGAGAATTTCGAAGCCGACATCGTCGTGATCGGAGGTGGCAGCGCCGGCTCCACGGCTGCGATCCGGGCCAAGGAGCTGATGCCAGGCGCCAAGGTGCTGCTGCTGGAGAAGGCACACATCAAGCGCAGCGGCGCGATCGCCATCGGCATGGACGGCTTGAACAACGCCGTCATTCCCGGCCACGCCACGCCCGAGCAGTACGTGAAAGAGATCACGATGGCCAACGACGGCATCGTCGATCAGAAGAGCGTGCTGGCCTACGCAGAGAGGAGCTTCGCCATGATTCAGAAGCTCGACTCGTGGGGCGTCAAGTTCCAGAAGACCGAGACGGGCGACTTCGACGTCAAGAAAGTGCATCACAACGGTAGCTACGTGCTGCCGATGCCAGAGGGCTACGATCTGAAGAAGATCCTGGCTCGTCGCATCAAGCGCGCGCTGGTGCACGTCAGCAACCGCATCATGGCCACGCGCGTGGTGATCGAGCAGGGCCGCGTGGCAGGTGTGCTCGGACTCGACACCAGGGAAGGGCACCTGCACGTCATCCGCTGCAAGGCCGTCATCTTGTGCTGCGGAGCGTCGGGCCGCCTGGGTTTGCCGGCTTCGGGCTACCTGTTCGGAACCTACGAAAACCCATCGAATGCGGGCGACGGCTACTCGATGGCCTACCGGGCCGGCGCCGAGCTGACCGGCATCGAGTGCTTCCAGATCAACCCGTTGATCAAGGACTACAACGGGCCGGCCTGCGCCTACGTCACCGGTCCGTTCGGCGGCCACACCGTCAACGCC
>DATDEV010000786.1:0-4536 GCA_036522995.1 Polyangiaceae bacterium | reverse complement strand
CTCGCTGCCCGCCTTCGGCCGACGGCACGATTTCGAGCTCGGCTACTACGCGCGCGGCGACCAGGTCGAAAACCAGCGCCAGCGCGTGGACAGCTCCGGCGTGCCGTACAAGACGGACGTCGATCAGGCAGCAACGCTCGGTGATTTGGCCCTGTACGGCGAGGCCACGCTGCGCCCGCTGCCTCGGGTCTCGCTCAAAGGCGGCGTGCGTGGTGACTTGTTTCTGTACGACGTGCTGGATCGGTGCGCCGTGCAGAGCGTGTCGCGGCCCTCGCCGAGCGATCCGCCGGGCAACGCCAGCTGCTTCGATCAGCAGCGCTTCGGCGTACACCGCGAGCCCGAGCAGCGCTCCTCGACTGCCGCCACCAAGCTACTGACGCGCGGCACGCTGAGCTTCGGCCCCTTCGCTCACTTCAATTTTTCGCTGAGCTACGGCAGCGGCGTGCGTTCCATCGACCCGAGCTACATCACTCAGGACGTCGCCACACCCTTTGCCAGTATTCGAGCGGCCGATGGCGGCGTCGCCTATGCGCGCGACTTCGGCAAGCTGAGCCTGGCGGCGCGCTCCATCTTCTTCGTCACGCACGTCGACCAGGACCTCGTCTTCAGCGAGACCGAGGGCCGCAGCGTGCTCGCCGGAGGCACGACGCGCACGGGCTGGAATGGCCTGGTGCGCGTGCGCGGCGATTTTTTCGACCAAAATGCCAACATTTCCCTGGTCAAATCCAGCTTCGACGAGACGGGGCTGCTCGTGCCCTACGCGCCAGATCTGGTGCTGCGCTCGGATACGGCGCTGTTCAGCGACCTGCCGCTGAGCTTCGGCGGCTCACCCGTGCGGGGCACGCTCAGCCTCGGCGCCGGCTACGTGGGGCACCGAGCCTTGCCGTATGGGCAGCGCAGCGACACCATCTTCACGCTCGATGCGGGGACCAGCGCGAGCTGGAAGGCGCTCGAGCTGGAGCTTCAAGTCACCAACCTGCTGGGCACGCGCTACCGCGCCGCCGAGCTCAACTACGTCTCCGACTTCCAGTCAGAGCCGCTACCGACCTTGGTGCCGGCGCGCCACTTCGCAGCCGGAGCGCCGCGCGAAGTCTTCTTATCGCTGTCGGTCACGCTCGGAGGTGAGCCATGATACGCATGCAAAGGCTAGCCGCGCTGCTGCTCGCCCTGGTGCCGTTCGGCTGCGTCGGCGGCACCGGCGGCGACCTGTTGACGCTCGACGCCTACGCCGCGGGCCCCCCCGACGCCGACGGCAGCTTGCGCTTCGAGAGCGGCCGCGGCTACCAGGTCGAGCTCACGGAAGCCCGTATTTTCGTGGGCGGCGTGTACCTGAACCAGGCGCAGGCAACGTCGGTCGCTTCGGAGACGAGCTGCGGCCTGGCCGGCATTTACGTCACCCAGGTGCTGGGCGGACGCCAGTTCGACCTGCTGTCGGCCGAGCGCCAAGCTTTCCCGAGCCCCGGGTTCTCGACCACCGACCGCGCGCTGACCGGCGAGGTCTGGCTCACCAGCGGCGACGTGAACCAGCCCAGCAGCAGCACGGTCGTGCTGCGCGTGGCTGGGAAGGCCGAGCGCGATGGCCAGAGCTATCCGTTCGAGGGCGCGCTCACCATCGGAGAGAATCGCGCCATCGAGCCCACTAGCCCTGCATTGCCTGGCCAGTATCCGATCTGCAAGCAGCGCATCGTCTCGCCCATCCCGCTCGAGCTGAAGCCGACCAGCGGCAGCTCGCTCGTCGTGCGCATCGATCCTCGCCCCATGTTCGCCAATGTCGACTTCAAAACCTTGAGCCAGAGCGGCGACGGCTACGTCTTCGCCGACGAGCCCGGCGTCGATCAAGCCAGCGACAACCTCTACGCGGGTCTGCGCCGCAGCACCGGCGTCTACACCTTCAGCCTGGAGAGCAAGGAATGAAGCTAATTCCCGCCGATTTGCGGTTTGGCGCGGCCTTCGCCCTGGTGTGCTGGGGCAGCGGTTGCTCCGCGGTCGAGTCGCCTACCGGCACGGGCGGCGTGCAGGTCGCAATCTCGGGCGAGGACATCGCCACCGAGGGCATCGCGTTTCCGACCGGCAGCGAGGTCACGCTGGTCGACGGTTGGTCGCTCGAGCTGTCGCATGTCCTGGTCACGGTGGGCAGCGTCACGCTGTCGGAGAACCCGGATCTGGCGCCGTCCGACCAGTCGCGTACCGGCGACGTGGTGGCCAGGGCCGCCGGTCCGTGGGCGGTCGACCTGCACGTCGAAGGCAGCATTCCGGCTGCCGGCGGTGAAGGCCTCGCGGTGCCGCTCACGCGGCTCGAGAACCAGACCGAGCGCTCGGGCAAAGCCTTCGAGCCGACCGCGCGCTACGCCTTCAGCTACGACATCGTGCCAGCCAGCGCCGACGCCGAGCTCGTCAACTTCGCCGCTGACGACGACGCGTTGGCCGCCTACGCCGACATGATCGAAGCGGGCGCCACGGTGCTCTACGTGGGCACGGCACGCTTCGAGGGCGAAGGCTGCAGCTCGTCTGACCCTGCCTACGACTTCCAGCAAATCCCGCAAGAAGTGCCGTTTCGCCTGGCTTTCCGCACCCCGACCAGCTTCGTCAACTGCCAGAACCAGGACAACCAGGGCGACGCCTTCCCGGACGAGGAGTACCAACGCGGCGTGGCCATTCGGCAGAACACCGACTCGCTGGCGCAGATCACGCTCCACCTCGAGCACGTCTGGTTCAGCGCCACCGTGCACGACCCGAGCCTGCGCTTCGATCAGCTCGCCGCGCGACTGGTCGGCAAGCCCGAGGGCGCGGTCGTGACGCTGGATGACCTGGTGGGCGTCGACCCGACGGCGATCACGGACGCGGGCGGCGCCGCGCTACCCTTCCGCAGCTGCGACGGGAGCAAGCTGCCCGCGGGCAAGCAGCTGCGCTTCGACACCGGCTCGGTACCGGTCGATCCCAGCGCCGCGCCCGCCAGCGCGCTGCGCGACTACCGGGATTTCATCCAGTACGTTCAAAGCACGCAAGGGCACCTGAACAGCGGCGAAGGACTGTGCTTCAGCCAGCGGCACTACCCTTCCCCGCGCTGAGCCTGTAGCTTCGCAGCATGACCAAAGCATGGGTATTGGTGCTGGGAGCAGGGCTAGTCGGCTGCGCGCCGGGCTACATCAAGTCCTCGGACCTCGAGGCCCGAGAGCAGGGTCCCGCGGCGTGCCACAAGTCCTGCAAAGAGCTCGGCATGCGCATGACGGCGCTGGTGCTGGTGGGCGATCAGCAACCAGGCTGCGTTTGCCAACCGCTGCTCACGGAAGGAGCTCCCGCGCCGGCCGCTGCCACCACGGAGCAAGGTGCCGCCGCCTCCACCACCGGCTTCGTGGTGATCGCGGCCGCCGCTGCGGCGCAACGTCAGGCCGAGCTGGAGCGCCAGCAGCAGCTCGAGCTGGAGCGCCAGGAGCGAGAGCAACTGGAGCGGCGGCGGCGGGAGCAGCAGAAGAAGTCGATCTAGCCCTAGGCCAGCTCGCTGAGGGCGCCGGTGGTCAGCGCGGGGTCGGGCTGGCTACCGAACTGGTTGACGTCCATGCCGTAGGCTTGGGCGATGGCGACCAGTAGCTTGCTGTTGGTGACCGGCGTGAAGGTGGGCTCGTTTTCGCTGCAATAGGGGCTGTCAGTCGGGCAATCCGGCTTCAGCTTCAGCCGCCGACCCATGCGGAATTTACCGCCCGCGCCGCCCGCCAGCAGCGTGGGCACGTTGCGCGTGCTGTGCAGCGCCGGGTTACCCATGTCGCTGGTCACGTAGATGATGGTGCTGTCGAGCACGCCCAGCTGATCGAGCTTCTGCATGAAGCGCGCGACCTTGGAGTACGAGTAGCGATTGAACTTGGCGAGCGGTAGCCAGGTCGCCGGCGCGCCATCGCCAGGCCGGCCGTTGTTACCCACCGGCGAAGCGTTGTAGGTGTGCGCGACCGAGCCGTGGTTGTCAGCGGGTAGCCCGAGGGGGTTGCCGTCGTAGGACAGGTCGCTCATGTACACGGTCGCGAAGCGGGTCACATCGCAAGCCAAGGCTTGCGCCAGCACGTCGAGCTGCGCGTCGGTGATGGCGTCGAAGTACGGCTCGCCGCCGTTGTACTGCTTCAGCTTCGGAAATAGCGCGGCGTCGGGCCGCGCCGGCACCTGACAGCCGGCGCCCAGCATGCCGCCGCCCAGCATGCCGCCGCCCAGCGTGCCGCCGCCCAGCTGCTTTTCGAGCTCGGCGAGCGAAGTCAGGTGCTGCTCGAGCTTTTGCTTTTCGGCTGGAGCCAGCCTGGCCTGCAAGCGTTTGATGTCCCACTTCGCGTAGTCGAGGACGCCTTGATTCAGCTTGCGACGGCGCAGCGCCGCAGCTTCCGCAGCCGGGTCGCCACCCGGCACCACCACTCCGCCGAAGAGCAGGTCGAATGCGGCGCCCGGGTCGATGATTTTGGGTAGGGGCACGCCGCCTTCGGCGAAGGACAGCGTCTCGCCCGCCTTCGTGCCGTCTATGCCCACGCCGAGCGAGACGCTGGTGACGCGCGTGGCGCT
>DATDEV010000785.1:0-4897 GCA_036522995.1 Polyangiaceae bacterium | reverse complement strand
GGTGGTGGCCATCGACAGCATGTTCCGCGCCGGCATTCAGGTCTTCGACGTGCAGTTCGTGACCGAGCACCTGCTCTCGCTCGGCGCCTACGAAGTCTCGCGCGACGACTACCTCGAGCACGTGCACCGCTACGCTCAGCGAGCGGTCTCGGCCGAGTCCATCCAGGCCGCGCTGGACGGCTGGCAGGCTCGCTTCTAGGACGCCGATGCGAGCCTCGGGCGCGTGCGGAGCCGAGAGCTGGACGAGATTTCGGGCATCGTGGAGACGTGCGCTTACGGCTCAAACCGTAAATTAGTAAGTGATTACAGCAACTTGACCAGTTGTACTTAATCCCGATTGAATTAGTGCTAAATCCCTGCCCCCCCATGCAGGCCGCCCCGACAATTAGCACGCATCAGCCTGCCGAAGCCGTGGAGCTTCGGCTCAGTCACCTGCGCCAGCTCGAGGCCGAGAGCATCCACATTCTGCGCGAGGTGGCCTCCGAGTTCGACAACCCGGTGATGCTGTACTCGATCGGCAAAGACTCGGCGGTGATGACTCACCTGGCTCGTAAGGCCTTCTACCCGGGCAAGCTGCCGTTTCCGCTGCTGCACATCGACACGACCTGGAAGTTCAAGGAGATGATCGCTTTTCGCGAGCGCTTCACCAAGCAGCACGGTCTGGACCTGCTCGTGCACACCAACCAGCAGGGGCTGGCCGAGAACATCAACCCGTTCGATCACGGCAGCAACAAGTACACGCAGATCATGAAGACGCAGGCGCTGCTGCAGGCGCTCGCGGCCGGCGGCTACGATGCGGCCTTCGGCGGTGCCCGGCGCGACGAGGAGAAGTCGCGCGCCAAGGAGCGCATCTATTCGTTTCGTGATCGCTACGGCCAATGGGATCCGAAGAACCAGCGGCCCGAGCTGTGGAACCTGTACAACGGCAAGCTCACCAAGGGTGAGACGATCCGCGCGTTTCCGCTGTCCAACTGGACCGAGCTCGACATCTGGCTCTACATCTATCTGGAGAAGATCGAGATCGTCCCGCTCTACTTCGCCGCCGAACGCCCGGTGGTCGAGCGTAGCGGCACGTTGCTGATGGTCGACGACGAGCGTATTCCGCTGAATCCCGGCGAAAAACCGCGTCTGGAGATGGTGCGCTTTCGCACGCTGGGCTGCTACCCGCTCACCGGCGCGCTCAAATCCCACGCGACTACGCTCCCCGACATCATCCGCGAAATGCTGCTCACCAAGTACAGCGAGCGCCAGGGTCGTCTGATCGACTTCGACGAAGAAGGCTCGATGGAAACCAAAAAGCGCGAAGGCTACTTCTGATGCTCTCCGCAAACGGCAGCGTCGCGCGCCGTGAGCCTTCCCTGATTTTTTCACAGGGAGATAGGGAAATAGGAGCTTGCATCGAAGTGCAACGCTGCCTCGGCCCGGGGTTGCTCGAAGCAGGTTTGATTGTGAACTTCAACACGGCGCTGTTACGTGACGGACTACGCCGGGTGTCTCTCCCCCAAAAATTCTCGCACGACTCCCGATCTCCCGATCTCCCGATCTCCCTGTGAAAAAATCTCGGCCGTCATGAGTGAACAAGAGCTTATTAGTAAGGACATTCTCGGCTACCTGGAGCAGCACCAGAAGAAGGAGCTACTGCGCTTCGTTTCGGTGGGGTCGGTGGACGACGGTAAGTCGACGCTGATTGGCCGGCTGCTGCACGACACGCACGGCATCTACGAAGATCAGCTGTCGGCCGTGAAGCGCGCCTCTGGCCGCGCCGGGATGGAGATCGATTTCTCGCTCTTCACCGACGGCCTCAAGGCCGAGCGCGAGCAGGGCATCACCATCGACGTGGCGTACCGCTACTTCTCGACGGCCAAGCGCAAGTTCATCATCGCCGATACGCCCGGGCACGTGCAGTACACGCGCAACATGGCGACCGGCGCCTCGACCGCCAACGTCGCGATCATTCTGATCGACGCGCGCCTGGGCGTGCTGCCGCAGTCGCGACGTCACGCCTACATCGCCTCCTTGCTGGGCATTCCGCACATCGCGGTCTGCATCAACAAGATGGATCTGGTCGAGTACGCGCAGGCTCCGTTCGAGGCCATCAAGCAGGAATTCAGCGCGTTTTGCGCACAGCTCGGCTTCAAGGGCATCAAGTTCATCCCGATCAGCGCCAAGCTCGGCGACAACGTGGTGCACACCAGCCCATCCACCCCGTTTTACGACGGCGGCACGCTGCTGCAGCACCTGGAGACGGTGCCGATCGCCAGCGACGTGAACCTCACCGACTTCCGCTTTCCGGTGCAGTACGTGATGCGGCCGGACCTGAACTACCGCGGCTTCTCGGGCAACATCGCCTCCGGCATCGTCAAGCCGGGCGATACGCTGATGGTGCTGCCCTCGCGCAGGACCAGCAAGGTCGTGGCCATCGACACCTTCGACGGTGAGCTACCGCAGGCCCACGGTGGCCAAAGCGTCACCATCAAGCTGGCCGACGAGATCGACATCAGCCGCGGCGACATGCTGGTGCTGCCGAACAACCTGCCGCGCGTCGATCACCGCTTCGACGCCATGATGGTTTGGCTCAGCGAGCGCCCGCTGGATCGCCAGAAGA
This sequence comes from Polyangiaceae bacterium, assembly GCA_036522995.1. Taxonomy (GTDB): domain Bacteria; phylum Myxococcota_A; class Polyangia; order Polyangiales; family Polyangiaceae; genus PMG-095. The sequence goes on along the minus strand of DATDEV010000785.1, from coordinate 2,292 downwards.
GTTACCTGCTCAAGCACACGACGCAGGTCGTGCGCGCCGAGGTCGAGGACGTCGCCTTCACGGTGGATCTGGAGACGCTCAAGCAGAGCGAGGCCGCGCGCCTGGAGCTCAACGACATCGGCCGTGTCACCATTTCCTGCCGCCGTCCGCTGTACTTCGATCCCTACAAGCAGAACCGCGTCACCGGTGCGTTCATTCTGATCGATTCGCTGACGAACAACACGGTAGCCGCGGGCATGATCCTGCCCGACGCGCCTGCCAAAGAGGAGGAAGCCGGCAACGGGCCAGGCTCGCTGCGGCCCCGTTCTCAGGTCAGCCCCGACGAGCGCAGCGAGCGCCTGGGCCAGAAGGGCGCCACCGTCTGGCTCACCGGCTTGCCGGCAGCCGGCAAGACCGCCATCGCCTTCGCGCTCGAGCGGCGGCTGTTCGACCAGAAGCGCCTGGCCTACGTGATCGATCCCGACGACGGTCTGTCTTCGGGCGTGCGCCCCGACGGCTCCAGCCCGGCCCAGACGCCCGAGCTCGCCAGGCGCTGCACCGACGCCGGCATCATTCCGATCTTCGCCTACGCTTCGCCGCTGAGCGCCGATCGCCTGGCGATCCGCGACGCAGTCGGCTCGGAGCGCTTCGTCGAGATTTACGTCAAGACCTCGCTCGAGCTGCGTAAGCGGCGCGATCAGCGCGGCGCCTACGGACCCGGACATCCACACCCCAGCGAGGAAGCGCCCAAGGCGCCAGACGTGGTGGTGTCGCTGGACACGAGCGATCCCGAAGAAGCGGCGCAGCTGATCATCGGCGTGCTCGTCAAACGCGGCCTGCTGCCGTCGGCCTACGCGCTCTAGGAAACCCAATGCCGACGCCGGTGTTGGTGGTGATGGCGCTCGAGATCGAGAGCCAGGGACTGTTCGCTGCCCAGGGCGTGCCGGTGCTGTACACGGGGCTCGGCAAGGTCAACGCCGCTTACCGCCTGGCGCGGGCCCTCACCGAGCATCGCGCGCGCATTGGTAGCCTGCCGCGGGTGGTGAACTTCGGAACGGTCGGCAGTCCCAAGCTCCCCGCTGGCAGCGTCGTGGCCTGTCATCGCTTCGTGCAGCGCGACATGGATGTGTCGGGGCTCGGCTTCGCGATCGGCACCACGCCGTTCGAGGACGTGCCGGCCATGCTCGAGTTTCCGCGTATGTTCGGCGATCTGCCCGAAGGCGTATGCGGCACCGGCGATCGCTTCGAAACTGGCCGGCCCAGCGTCGACTGCGACGTGATCGACATGGAGGGCTACGCGCTGGCCAAGGTCTGCCACCTGGAAGGCGCAGAGTTCGGCGCCGTCAAGTTCGTCACCGACGGAGCCGACGGCAACGCGGGCCTCGACTGGCAGGCGAACCTGCCTCACGCCGCCCGCGCCTTCGTCGAGCAATACGCTCGGCTCGCCGCGCGCTGAGCCAGTTGGGGCTAGGCTCGGGGATTTGGGCAAGGCAGCGGCGGCAATCTGCTTGGTACTCTTCGGCTGCGCCGCACGCAGCCGTGAGCTAGAGCAAGCCACGAGCGCTGGGCCCGCGCCGAGCGCCAGCCGGCCGGCGCCGGACGCCCGCAGCGCCGAGCCCGCAGCTCCGCCTGACCCCACGCTGCTCGTCACCGAGCCCCGCGTGCTGGCCGAGCTCGAGCGCCAGGGCCTCACGCTGAGCGGGGTGCTCGGCGGCAAGCCCGAAGCGACAGCGAACCACGAGCTCGGCCAGCTAGCTGCGCTGAAGCCGGTGTGGCGCGTGCTGGAGCAGGAGCTAGAGCGCGTTCGGGCCCGCGACAAGCTCGCCGGCGTCGACGTCGCGCGCTTCTCGCATCGGCTGTTCGACGGCCGCTTCTTGCGTCTCCCGCAGGCGCGCTTCGCGCTGGCAGGAGTCGTGAATCGCCCGGACCGCGCGCCGTTCGAGCCAGGGTCGTGCGGTGAGACGCGGCTGATCTACCGGCTCGAGTACGCACTGGATGCTCAGCGCGCCTCCAAGCTGCCGATGACGCTCGGCATCGAGCTGCCGGTCGCCAGCAGCGCGGGGGCTTGTCGCGACGCCGCAGCTCGCTGGCTGGAGCCGGTGGCCACGGATCCCGCGGCGCGCGCTGCGTGGCTGCGCTCTAGCGCTGGGCCGCTCGCGCCATCGCGAACGCGCCTCGACACCGCTAGCGGCCGCCTGGTACTCTATCTGCAGCTCGTTCGCTGGCCCGCGACGGTGCGACCCGACCTGGGCGGCCACGCCGAGTACCTTCTGCGCTCGTTCCGGACCGACGCAGCCGGCCTGCTGCAGCCCG
>DATDEV010000784.1:0-2111 GCA_036522995.1 Polyangiaceae bacterium | reverse complement strand
CCGGCGCTGCCCTTCTGGACCGTGATCGAGCCGTACAGGCCATCGATGACGACGTTCGCGCCGTCCACGTAGTCTTCGCTGTCCACCTGCTCGGAACCGGTGAACTGGGTCAGCGTCTCGACTTTGCAACCCGACAGCAGCAGGGTCGACGCGCACACTGACAGCCATGAAACCGAAGCAAGCAGAGCTCTCATGAAATACCTCGCCTCCTTCATACCCCGACTTGCGCTCGGTCCTTCCCGAGGCGCTTTTCCCCACCTTCACGCGCTCACAACCGCTTGTTTTTATTGCACTTTTCACGAAACGCCAGCAGCAGTCGCTGCGTGACGGGTCCGGGCCGCCCGCTCCCGATCGGCTGGCCGTCGACGCTCACCACAGGCAAGAGCTCGCGGATGCTCGAGCAGACGAAGACTTCGGCGGCGCTCATCAGCTCGGGCAGCGTGAGGCTTCTGAGCTCGACCTGCAGGCCCAGCTCGCCCGCCACCTCGAGCAGCGTCTCGCGCGTGATGCCGAGCAGAATGCCGTCTTGCTCCGGCGGCGTCACCAGCGTGCCGTCAGCCCGCACTGCAAACACGTTCGAGGTGGCGCCCTCCACCACGCAGCCGCGTCGATCGAGGATCAGCGCTTCGGCCGCGCCAGCCGCGCGCATCTCGCGGCTGGCCAGCACTGCGGTCAGGTAGTTGCCGACCTTGGCGCCGCTGGCAGAGCTGTCGTCGGTAACGCGCGCCCCGCGGTAGGTCACCACCGCCACCCCCTCCGCGTAGGCCGCCGCCGCCGGGGCCTGCAGCGGCGTGACGATCACGACTCGCAACGGATGCCTGGCCAGGCCCGGATCGAGGCCGAGCCCGTCACCCACGCCACGGGTCAAGGTCAGCCGCACGTACGACTCGGGGTTGCCCGCGCCCACCACCGCCGACTCCACCTCGCGCCCGAGCTGCGCGGTGCTGACCGGCAATTCGATGAAAACGCGCGCCGCGCTCCTGGCCAGCCGCGCCAGGTGCCGGTCGAGCGCGAACAGGCGTCCGCCGTAGGTGCGCAGCGTCTCGAACACCGAATCGCCGTAAAGAAAGCCGCGATCGAAGACGCTGACCTTGGCCGCCTCGGGCGCCATCGGTCTGCCGTCGATCATGACCAGCGACGTCACACGCTCGGCCCCACCACGATGAGCTCGCTACCACCCGGCCAGACGAGCTCGACCTCGAGCGGCCGATTGGATTCGATGCTCACGCGCGGGCGCGACATGGGGTCGGCGCGTGCTTCGGCGCGCAGCTCGGCCAGGCCGTCAGCACCGAACGGGTAGCGGCTGACCCCGAGCTCTTCGGTGCGGCGCAGCCGCCAAGTCAGGCGTTGTTTGCGCGCGTCGTAGCGCAGACCCAGCAGGTACTCGAACAGCACCGCGATCGGCGTGATGCCGGTCCAGCCGACGAAGTCGCTGCGCCCTCGCCCCTCGCCCGGCATGTCGGGCGCATGATGCTCCCAGACTGCGCCCGTGGCCTCGAACGACTCGACCACGTTGAAGTAGTGGTTTTCGGCGATCTCCTGGGCCAGCTCCTCGTAGCCACGCTCACTCAAACCGCGCAGCACCATGTAATTGGTCGGAGCCCACACGCCGCCCAGCCACAGGCCGCCGTCGCTGTCGTAGCCCGGCGTATCTGCCGAAAGGCTGGGGATGCGGTGGATGCGTCGAAACTCGCTGTCCACTTCCAGATGCGAGACGAAGCGCGCCAGGCGTTCGGGCGGCACCACGTCCGCCAGCAGCGCCCAGTAGGCGCCGATGGTCTTGACCTCGGTGAGCCGCGTCTGGTCGCGGCGCAGGTCGTGGAAGAAACCGGTGCTCTCGTCCCACAGGTGCTGATTGATCCAGGGGATCAGCGCCGCGTTCTCCTCGGCAAAGTCCTGCACCTCGTCGCGCCGCCCGAGCACGTCGGCGAACGCGAGCACGATGCGGTTCGCCAGTACTGCTTGCAGCGTGGCGTCGACCCACGTGCGATGCGCATGGTCGATCTGCGTCTGGGCGCCGGCAGGGATGCGCGGCTGATTGTCCATGCCGCTCGACAGACCCGTGCCCCAGTAGCTGCCGTTGGGCCAGGTGCGGTACTTGCGATTCCACA
>DATDEV010000783.1:0-2713 GCA_036522995.1 Polyangiaceae bacterium | reverse complement strand
TCTGGTACATCGTGGCCGCCAGCTCCGTCGCGGTCGGGCTTTCGCTGGCACTGAGCGCCGCGTCCGAGCGACCCGTGGCGATGGTACCGCTCGTGATCTTTCAATGCGTCGGGTTGCTGGCGGCTGGCGTCATCACCCTGCGTCGGATGCGAGCTCAGGCCGGTGCACTGCTGTACGGCACAGCGATGATCGCCCTGGCGGTTCACCTGCTGAACGCTCCCGTCCTGGCCACCCGCCCACGGCTCTTTCTGTGGGGATTTGCCGTGGCGCTGGCCTTGGAGGTCGTGGCGGCGCTGGGCATGCTGGTGCTCTACTACGACAACGCTCGCGCTCGCCTGCTCGAGGCGCAGCTCGCCCTGGAGCACAAGCGACGCATCGAAGCGCTCGGGCTCGTGGCCGGCGGCGTGGCCCATGATTTCAACAATATGCTGACCGTGATGCACGGCCACCTGGATCTGATGCGCTCGGGTCGCGCAGGCAGTCCATCGCAGAGCGAATCGTTGAGCTCCCTGGAGCAAGCGCTCGAACAGGCGGGCAGGCTAACGGCGCAGCTCATGAAGTTCGGCAGGTCGGACACGACCGGAGCGCCAGTGCTGGACGTCAGCGAAGTCGTCGAGAGCACGTTGGAGCTGCTCAGGAAGGTGATGCCGGGCCAGATTCAGCTGAGATTCCAGAGCGCGGCCGGCCCGCACTTGACCAACGGAAGCCGGGCGCTCGTGGAACAAATCGTCTTGAACCTCGTCACCAACGCCCGCGACGCCATTGCCAAAGCGGGAGTCATCTCGGTGGAGGTCGCCGGCGACGACGACTCGAACGCCGAAGTGCTGCTGCGAGTCGCAGACTCGGGTGCTGGCATGGCCCCCGAGCTGCTTGATCGCATATTTCAGCCATTCTTCTCCACCAAAGGTCCCGGTAAGGGTACCGGGCTCGGCCTCACCACCGTGCAGGAGGCAGTGAATCAACTCGGCGGGCGACTCCACGTCGAGTCACGGCTCGGAACCGGCACCACGTTCCAGGTCTTCCTGCCGCGCGCGGCACGGTCACGCCCCATCGCGCAAGCCAACTGAGGCTCGATGCCACCGAACCGCCCCAGACCTCGCGCATCTTCTGCGTGAGCCGATCGTCATCTTGCGCTCGAGTCGCCGGACGCGCCGAAGGGATGTTGGAATCGTCTCGCTCACGAACGCGCAGGCCAGGCACGGATCGTGCGCGTAACGTTCCTACCTCGTCACCGCAAATAGAGTCACGAGACCGGCTGAAAACGCAGCCTATGGTCGCGGACTTCGGGCACGCGAGCGATCCCAGTTTAGGGGCACGCCCTAGCGCTTGCGCACGGACATCGTCTCGTTCGGATCGCCCTCGCGGTACGAAACGTCGATGGCATCGACCACGCCTGGAATCGAAAGCTCCCACAGCGCCTCGACCAGGTCCTCGACGTGCGAAGAATCGTCGAGTCGCGAGAACGGGACGAGCACGGTGCCGCCGTGCGGCATCAGCTCGACGTGCCGCATGTGGCCGGCGTAGACGAAATACGTCGACGTACCATCACCGTGTCGCTCTACGGCAAAACCGTCCCGCTCCAGCCGCTTGACGGACATACCGGTAGCCTAACAGCGTTAGCGCCGGTCGGGGGGACGTATGTCGAGCTCACTATTTCGGATTTCTTGCGAGTCTGGGCTCTCGTCGTCGTCGTCACTGACCGCTGCGTCCTCCGGCTCGTCCTCGAACGACTGCGAGTCAGCCAGCGTTGCTTCGCTCACCAGCGAGTCTTCCAGACTTGGCGCTGCGCCTTGGGCGCCATGTGGTCGCACCTCGTCGCCGGTTTGCGTGGCGCGCCCGAGCCAGGTGGCTCCGAGATCTTCCGGGCTCACGGCATCGTAGCCGGCGCTCTGCCGGTCCCCGTCGTTCTCGGCAGCGCGCGCGTCGTCCTCGGCAAGGGAGCGCCAAACGTCGTCGAGCGAAGGCTCGCTGAGCGGCGCTTCGACATCGACCGGTGCCCCGCGCAGCGTAGCGCCCGAAGTGTCGTCCTGCGGCAGCAGCCTGCGGGACAGGGGCCCGTCTAGCTCAGGATCGGCGCTGCGCCCCACGGGAAGCTCGGCGCTCTCGGGCTCGACGAGGGCCTCAGGCGTCGCCTCAACGAGCGTCAGCCGACGCCTATTCAACCATGCGGCAGCGGCCACACCTGCCGCCGCACCCACCAGCAGTAAACCCGATTGTGTTTTTCTATTTCTCACGACTCATGCCTCGTCCCCGTGAGTTGCAAACTCCAGGCCGCATGAAGATCCCTCGCTTCTCGCCCCTGGAGCCCGCACGAAACCCGGAAGAGTCCCGGTGCGTCCTGCCTCGCTGGCTCGCCGCTGCGCCACACGGCGCCTGGGCGCGACTCAGCGCTCGTCGCTCAGACGCAAGCCGAGCGGCAGCTCTTCGCCGAACCAGGCGGCGCGCTCGGCTTCGACGACGCTCACGTGCTCGCGCACCCCGGCGATCAAGTCGGGCTCTGCCTGAATGGCTTCCAGCCGGCGCACGACCTCCGCGCGCATGCTGGGGGAGATGTCACGAGCGCGGTCGTCGGTGACGCGCGCCAGCTGCGCGGCGGTCAGCGCGGCCTCCGGCACCTCGTGCCAGCGCTCGCTGAGCAGGTGGGTGAGCCATTTTTCCGCGGCCAGCGGCGAAACGACGTGGTGAGCGCTGGCGTAGCCGGGCACGCGCGCGC
>DATDEV010000782.1:0-5902 GCA_036522995.1 Polyangiaceae bacterium | reverse complement strand
GCCAGACGACCGAGCGACGTGACGGCGCCAGCGCCGATCAATTGAGCTTCGGGGCTCGCCATCGGGTCCGCGAGCTTTTCGGCGAAGGCGAGCAGCTCGTCGACCGAGTCGGTGTCACACAGTGTGCCCAGCGCACGCGCTGCCTCGGCGCGCACCTCCGGCCATTCGTCGGCGTCGACCAGGCGCTCGCGCACTTGATCCGCAACGCCCGGAGCGCGCCGCTCGCCCAGCGCGCGGATGCTGCGCCCTCGTACCAGAGCCGAGTCATCGTCCAGCGCGCCCAGTAGCGGCTTGTCGAGCGCAGCGCCCGCTGGCAGGCGCGCCAGCGCATCGGCCGCCGCGGCTCGCACGAGCGGCCATTGATCTTTCTCCAGACGCTCGACCACCGCAGCGCCGGCAAACGCAGCTTCTGGCACCGCAAGCGCGTGCACCGCGGACTCGCGCACGCGAAGCTCCGGATGCTTGAGGCCTGCCAGCAGCTCCGCCTGATAGCGCCGCGGATCGCGCACCAGAGCCAGAGCGGCGCCGCGCACGTGTGGATCGGGATCGCCGGCTGCGCTCTTGCGGAAGCTGGCGTCCGCGGCGCCGCTCACGCGCGCGAGCACCGCGCTCGGGCCGAGCAGCAAGTAGCGACTGCGCAGCGCTGGCGAGCCGGCTTGAAGTCGGGTCAGCGCAGCACCAGCCTCGGGCTGGTAACGCGGCGCCGCGTCGCCCAGAGCGCGCAGCAAATCGATGCTGGCCACGGCCGGCGTGGCCGGGTCGGCGAGCGCGGCGCGAATCGCCGGCTCCGCCGCCGAGGTGCGCGCAGCCTGAGCCAGCGCGGTGCGCAACAGTCGCCGCCGTTGCACGGTCTTTTCGTCGAGCAGCGGGAGGAAGGCCGGCACGGCGCGCGCGGGATCGGTCAGGGTGAGCTCGCTGACGAGCAGCGGCATCAAGCGCTTGTCGGTCTTGTCCACCTTGCTGAGCGCCTGCGCCAGAGCCTCACCACCTGCCGCGCCGCAGCGTCGCAGCCGACTCTGGGCGTGGAGAGACTGCGCCTTGATACTGCTCGTGAGCGCCACCACGTAGACGTTGGCGCTGATCGAGCAGGGAGCACCATCCATCACCTCGAGCGCCACGCGCCTGCCGCCTTCGTCGAGCCGAGGAAAGGCGCTGGCCACGGCGGCGAAAGCCGCGGGCCCACCAGCTGCCAGCAGGGGCTTGGCCGACTCGGCGCGCTGTCCGCCGCCGGCCAGCGCGGCCACCAGCTCGGGCAATGCGCCCGCCGACAGCTCGCTCATCACCGATACCTCGGCGACCGTGACCGCGGCCTTGGCGCTGGTATCGAACGCGGCATCCAGCACCAGCGCCAGACAGCTGCTCTGCAGCGCCGGCTCGAGCGCCACGTGGTAGCGCGCGCCGGGGTTCTTCCAGCCGTCCTCGGGGAACGTGACCTCGATCACGTCGCGCGGGCCGGCGATGAACAGGCGCTGCGGCGCGGCTCCGCTTTCCACGCTGCGCTGCTTGGGCCGAAGCGTCAGCTCGAGCCCCGAGATCGCCAGCTCGGGCGGAGCGCGCATGACGACGAACTCGCCCTTGCCGGCGCCGCCCACGTTCTCGGACCAAGTCGTCTCGGGATCGCCGTCGGTGAGCGCTTGCGGTGAGCCGATCGCGCTCGAGGCGGCCAGCGTGCTCAGCACCGAGGCGGCGCCGCGGCTCGGCTCGGCGTCTGGCAGGCGTGTGACCTTGGCCTGGCGCGCACGGTCGCGCTCACTGACGCTGAGGCGCTGCACCTTGGCTGCGTGTAGCTCGAGGTCCTGAGCGCTCAGCAGGCGCGGGGCCAAGATGGTGGCCCGCCCGCAGAGCGAGACGCCTTCGTTCTGTTCGCCGACCAGCACGCGGCGCACGCCTGCGGCGTCGGCTTCGGAGACTTGCACCATCGGCCCATTGCGCAGGCCATCCTCCCCGCTCAGCAATCCGGTCGGACCTGCGAACGCCACTTTCGGCGAGCCCGCTGCCAAAGGCGCGGCCAGCACGGCTCGATACGCCCGCGCTCCGTCGTCTACCGACACCACGACTGCCCGCCGGCCGAGGCCGATGCTCACCACCTCCGCCCGCACGGGCTTGCCGCGCAGCTCGCTGGGGAGTCCGAGCGAGACTGCGCCGGAGCTGCACGGCGGCGCCGCGCAGCTCGACGCCATCAGCTCGCCCTTGGCGAGGAAGACGCTGAGCGCCTGTTGCCCTCCCGCTGCCGTAACGCTCAGCGGCAGCGCGACGTCGGCCCGCGCCCGCCCGGCCAGTAGCGTGAGCGCGAGCGCCAGATACGGATGCACCGAAAACGCACGAAACTGCGGCACGCCGCGGAGTCTACTCCAACCCTCGCGCCAGCACCCCGGCGCCCTCTAGCTAGCCTGCGTCGAGCGGCTGACCCCGCGGCCGCCACGACCCTGGCACGGCGCGCCGAAGTAGTGGTAAGGGACCCCTTCATGAAGCAGCCGCCGTATGTTCTGGTCACGGGCGCGAATGGCTTTTTGGGCGCCACGCTGGTGCGCAAGCTGATCGAGCGCGGTGAGCGCGTGAAAGCCTTCGTGCGTCCCGAGACGGACCTGACTTCGCTGCAGGGCTTGCCCGAGGATCGGCTGCTGCTCAGCGTCGGCAACATCATGTCGCCCAGTAGCGTGTACCGAGCGACCACCGGTTGCTCGCGCGTCTACCACCTCGCGGCTGCCTTCAAGCTCTGGGACAAGAACCCGCAGAGCATCATCGACCCGGCGGTGATCGGCACACGTCACGTGCTGGCTGCCGCCAAGACCCACGGCATCGAGAAGCTCGTCGTTACCAGCAGCTGCGCGGTGCTCGGTACCACTCAAGAAGAGCCGATGGACGAGGACCACGAGCTCAACCTGACCGATCCCGAAGCCTACATCCGCGCCAAGGTCGAGCAGCACGAGGTGGTGAGCGAGGCCGTCGACGAAGGCATGCCAATCGTGAGCGTGCTGCCCGCGACCATGGCCGGCCCCGGTGATCGCAAGCCGACCCCCAGCGGCCAGACCTTGCTGCGCTACCTGAAGCACCCGCCGAGCATGAGCTTTCCGGTGGTGGCGGGCGGGCTCAACATCGTGGACGTGGAAGACGTGGCGCTCGGCCACATCCTGGCCATGGAGCGCGGCCAGGTCGGTGAGCGCTACATCCTCGGCGGCGACGACCTCAGCTACAGCCAAATTTTCGAGATGCTCGCCGACATCACCGGACTGGCCGAGCCGAGCAAGCCCAGCAGCTCGGGCACGGCACGCCTGGTCGGCTCACTCTGGGAGCTGCTGGCGCGCCTGCGCGGTGGCGTTCCGCTCGTGACGGCGCGCCTGGCCCGCGATTACGTTGGCCACAACGTGTGGGTGTCGAGCGCCAAGGCGGAGACGCAGCTCGGCTATACCCACCGCAGCGCTCGCGAAGCACTGGCGCGCTCGGTGCGCTGGTTCCTGGATCACGGCTACGTCTCGGAGCAAGCCGCGAGCCGCGTGCGCCTGGAGCTCCGGCCGGTTTGAACGAGCCGCGCCGCGGGTCTGTGATCGCGGCGGGGTTGTTGCTGTCGCTGCTGGTCGCGGGCCAGGCGGCGAGGGCGACTTTCGCGCCAGGGGGGGGACTCCCCCTCACCTCGAAGCTGGGCGCGCTGCTACTGCTCTGGGCCGCCGCCTCGCTGCTGGTGGTGCCTATCGGCCTGTGGATTCGTCGCGCGCCACTGCAAGCGGCCGGCAGCGTCGACCGCGCGCTCCTATTAGGAACGGCTTTGTCGTCGCTACCCCTTGCGCTTTTCGGCGGCGTGCTCAAATCGGCAACTCATCATCGCCCTCTCGGCGGCGCCACTTTCGCGGTCGTCGCTTGTGTCGTGCTCACGCTCTGCATCGCGCTCGTGCTGCGACTCGGACGGGGCCAGGCGGCCGTTACGAGCACTGCGAGCCCCGCGAGCGGTGCGAGCACAAACCAATGGCTAAGCCGTTTTTTCCTCGTCGCTTGTTTGGGTTCGGCCGCCGCTGCGCTGGTGCTGGGGCTGGAGAGCCGTCGAGCTCTGCTCGATTTCGTCACATTGAGCGCCGCTTGCGCCGGCGCTGGATTGTTGAAAATACCGACCAAGGTCGGGGCGTTGCCCGCCGCGCTGACGGGCGCGCTGTGGGCGCTCCTGCTGAGCTGTGGGCTACTGCTAACCGGACGCGCCGAGCTGATGAGCGAGGCGCGGGTGCGGGCTCCAGTTTCGTTCGTCGCATTCTCTTGGCTTGGCGGCGGCTCCTGACGGGATCATATTTGGGCAAGATGCGGCTGTCCGCTCTCGCCCTGCTCTGGATCGCCGCGCTCTGGCCGCTGGCGGCTTGGGCGGCTGCGCCGAGTGACGAGAGCGGCGTGCGCACCGGAACTCCCGCGGAGCTACCGCATGATAGCTCGGCTCCCGTCGAGAGTCGTCGCGAGGCGCCCGCCGACGCGCCGCGCTCGCATGGCGGCTCGCTGCAACTGCCCGGCATACCGGCTGGCTTCAACAGCTACGACGGCGGTTGGATCACGTTCGTCTATCACCCGTCGATCCGCGAGCGCGTGCAGCCATTGATCGAGGACGCGGCGGCAGCACGCACGCAGCTCACCGAGTGGCTCGGCCAGCCGGTGCTGTCTGAGGTGCGCGTGGCGATCGCGCGTACGCCGGGCGAGATGGCCACGCTGGCACCGGTGAACGCGCCGTACCCCGACTACGCATCGGGCGTTGCCTATCCGGAGATCGGTCTGGTGCTGCTGACGGTCAAGCCCGTGCACGCCACCTCACAGCACGATTTGAACGAGGTTTTCAGGCACGAGCTGGCGCACGTGGCGCTCGAAGATGCGATCGGTGGGCAAAGGGTGCCGCGCTGGTTCAACGAAGGCTTCGCGGTGCTGGCCTCGGGTGAAACTTCGTTCGTGCGTATGCAAACGTTGGCCTCCGCCACCATGTCGGACAACCTGCTCACGTTGGGGCAGATGGAGCGCACGTTCCCCGCCGACGAGAACCAGGCGAACATCGCCTATGCGCAGGCGGCCGACGTGGTGCGCTTCTTGGTGCGGCGCGAGGAGCAACATCGCTTCCGTGGTCTGGTGTCCCATCTGCGTGACGGGCAGAGCATGGACAGCGCGCTCTTGAACTCGTACGGCGAAGAGACCGCGACGCTCGAGAGCGAATGGCGTGAGGACATCGCCAAGCGCTACACGTTCTGGCCCGTGCTGCTGTCGGGCGGCGTCGTTTGGGTGGGTTCGCTGGGCCTGTTCGTGGTCGGCTGGCGCAAGAAACGCCGCAAGGCTGCGGCCACCTTGGCGCGCTGGGAGCGTGAAGAAGCTGCCGAGGACGAGCTACGTCGCCGTCTCACCTCGCGCCCCGACACGTCAGCCGCCCAGGCGCCGCGCGTGCACATCGTGCTGGCCCGCGCCGAAGGCAGCAGCGAAGAAGCGCCCCCCTCCGTTCCACCACCCATGATCCGCATCCCCGAAATCGAAGTGCCCAAAGTCGAGCACGACGGGCAGTGGCACACGCTGCACTAGGCCACGCCGTGGGGGAACGGTCTTGGGCTGCGTCCATCCTGATCGCTCGTAGCGAGAACCTGCGAGAACTTCACAGGGAGGTGGGGAGATCGGGAGTCGTGCGAGTTTTTTGGGGCACAGCGCCGCTGCGGAGCTCGCGTCGCTCCGCACGGATCCGTAACGCCTTCTCGCAGCACAACGCAGCGTCGCAATATTTTGGCGCCCCCTGCTTCGCTCGCAGAACTCCCGATCTCCCCACCTCCCTGTGAAAATCAGGGACTCGCTTCAACGCAGCGATCGAGAGAGACCCTATCAGCCCATGTGATGCTGCTCGATACGTCTACTTTCATCCACCAGGCGCTCGAAAATCCTGCGGATCGTCTCGGCGTCGAGC
>DATDEV010000781.1:0-6244 GCA_036522995.1 Polyangiaceae bacterium | reverse complement strand
TTTTGCGCGATTTCGCCCAGCTTGATCAGCTTCTCGGGGGTGATTTCGCCGGCCGGAATGCGCGGCACCACCGAGTACAGGCCGGTACGCTGCAGGTTGGCCAGGTAGCGATCGTTGGAGTCCTGCAGCGTGTCGTGCTGCAGAATCATGTCGTTGTGGACGCTGGCCAGGATCGAAGCGACCGCCGGCTTGCAGATCTCGCAGCCGTTGCCGGTGCCGTGACTGGTGACCAGCTCCTTGAAGGTGCGCTGGCGCTTGACGCGCACGATCTGGAACAGCTCCTGACGGCTGTAAGCGAAGTGCTCGCACAGCTCCTTCTTCACGGCCTTGCCCAGTGCAGCCAGCTCGGCGTTGAGCAGGTCGGTCACGAGCGGCATGCAGCCGCCGCAGCCGGTGCCAGCCTTGGTGGCCTTCTTCAGGTCGACCAGGTTGCAGGTACCCGCCCGCACCGCCTTGCAGACCTGACCCTTGGTGACGTTGTTGCAAGAGCAGACCTGCGCCGTGTCGGAGAGCGTGAGCTTGCTCTTGCCTTCGCGCGCTCCGAACAGCAGCTCTTCGGGAGCCGTCGGCAACACCTCGCCGCTGCGAAACAGCTGCGTGAGCGTGGCATACTCACTGGCATCCCCGACCAGGATGCCGCCAAGCAGCTTGGTCTTGTCGGCGCTGACGACCAGCTTCTTGTAGACTCCCTTGACCAGATCTTCGTACGAAATGGTGCGCTCGCCGTTGGCATCCGAGAATGGGTCACCGAAGCTCGCCACGTCGGTGCCGAGCAGCTTCAGCTTGGCGGATTGATCGGTGGCGCCGAACTTGTTGTCGCCGCCCGTCAGCATGCGCGCGCACACCTCGGCCATCTGGTAGCCGGGGGCGACCAGACCGTAGAGCGTGCCCTGGTGCAGCGCGCACTCGCCGATGGCGAAGATGTCCTGATCGCTGGTGCGCAGGTGATCGTCGACCAGAATGCCGCCGCGCTCACCCACCGCCAGCCCCGCCTCGCGCGCCAGCTCGTCGCGCGGGCGGATGCCGGCCGAGATCACGATCAGGTCGCAGTCGAGCGTGTCGCCGTCCTTGAAAACCAGCCCCTCGGCGCGCTCGGCGCCCAGAATGTTGGTCGCGGCGCGGCTGGTGTGAACCTTCACGCCCAGCGCTTCGACGGTCTTGGCGAGCAGCCGGCCACCCGCGGCGTCCAGCTGGCGCGGCATCAGGCGCGGCGCGAACTCGATCACGTGCGTGGTCAGACCCAGGTCGTGAACGGCCTTGGCCGCCTCCAAACCCAGCAGGCCGCCACCGAGCACGGCGCCGACCTTGGCCGTCTTCGCGTATTCGCGAATCGCGACCAGGTCCTCGATCGTGCGGTACACGAACACGCCTTGCTTCTCCACCCCGGGGATCGGCGGAACGAACGGCGCCGAGCCGGTCGCCAGCACGACGTTGTCGAAGCGCACCCACTCGCCGCTCGACGACAGCACCGCGCGCCTGCTGCGATCCACGCGCACGGCTTTCTCACCGAGCAGCAGCCGGATCTTCTTCTCTTTGTACCAGTCGGCGTTCGCCAACAAAAGCTCGTCGGCGCTTTCCTTCTCGAAGAAGCTGGTCAGCTTGACGCGGTCGTAAGCAGGGCGCGGCTCCTCGCAAAACACGCTGATGTCGAAGCTCTCTCCGCCATCGTACTCGGCGAGCAGCTCACATAGCTTGTAGCTGACCATACCGTTGCCGATGACCACCAAGCTCTTGCGGCGTCCCTGTCCCTGGCTCTGGCCGTTCTTCGAAGCCGACATACCGTCTCCCATTCTCGAGGTTCCTCCGCCAAACAGACGCTGAAAGTCCACGCCGCGCGGGCGCAGTAAGCTGGCACGCTCCACCACTCCGCTCGGCGGTACGCCGCGCTCGGCGAGCGCTCGTGCGACGCTCTGGCTGAGGGCTACGGGGTTGCAGCGCCGAAGCGCGTGCGCTAGCTCGGCGCGCTGCGAGGTGGCAGACGCCTCGAACAACCCGTCGAGCTCACGCGTCGAGCTGAACGCGATGTTGTCGAAATCTCGACCCAGGATGCGCGCCAGCAAGGCCCGCGGACGGCTGTCGGGGGCGTCGTCGCCGCCCAGTAGCCGCACGTTGGCGCCGCGCTCGCTGGCAGCTACCACCAGCTTCGGGTCGCAGGAGAGCGCAGCGACGCCGAGTGTACGGCCGGAAAAGCCGGCTGCCGAGAGCTGCTCGAGCAGTGACGGCCCGCCCGTTTCGTCACCGACGATCGTCGCGCGAAAGCCGAGCTCGGTGAGCGCGGCGCGCGTCTTGCTGCCGGAGGCGATCAGCCGCGCACGCGACAGAGCCCGCTGCACCTCGTCCTCGCGTCCGCGCTGGTAGGCGAACTCGACCAGCACGCGCACGCCCTGGCCGGTCAGGAACAGGACGTCGTCGAACGCGCCGTCGATCAGCTCCTGGATCCACGTCTCCAGCGAGCGGGTCGAGCCCGAGGCCGCCAGCTCGAAGCGCTGCACCTCGGCGCCCAGGTCCCGAAGGTGCCGGGCAACGTTGTCCAGCTCGGAAGGTCCAAATAGTAAAATACGCCGTTCGGCGAGCGGTCGATCACCAGCCATCGCGAAGCCTTGCTCGCGAGTCACTCGGGACTCGGTTCAGGTCGACTCGGTTGATCGCCGATTGGCGCTCACGCTCGAAGTCGACAATCGAGTAATGACCTCCGGAGTAATTTGGGTCAACGCGTTTCAGCACCCGAAGGGGTGAAAACAGGCCCTGAATTGGCTCCAGAAGACTTGCCGAAACGCAGCAGAAAAGTTCTGAAACTCAGATGAAACTCGTGCTCGGTTGGGAACACATTCGAAATGGTCCCGTTACGAACGGCGACACGCGCCGCGACGTGCTTCAGTAGGCGGGCGCCATGACCCCGACTGCCGCAGCTCCAGCCCCGCTCGATCGCTTCGGCCGACCGCTCGGTGACCTGCGCCTCAGCGTCACGGACCGCTGCAACTTCCGCTGCCGCTATTGCATGCCCCGGGAGCGCTTCGGCAGCGCCCACGCCTTCTTGCCTCGCGCCGACTTGCTCAGCTTCGAGGAAATGGCGCGCGTGGTGCGGGTATTGGGCCCCTGGCTGCGCAAGCTGCGCCTCACGGGCGGCGAGCCGCTGCTGCGCAAGGACCTACCGACGCTGGTGGGCCTGTTGCGGCAGGAAACCGCCCTGCCCATCGCCCTCACCACCAACGGGGTGCTCTTGCCTGCGCAGGCCCCTGCGCTGGCGGCGGCGGGCTTGACGCGCCTGACAGTGAGCCTGGACGCGCTCGACCCGGCGGTGTTCAGGCGCGTCACCGACGCCGACTACGGCCCCGCGGACGTGCTCGGCGGCATCGACAGCGCGGCGGGCCTGGGCCTGGGACCCATCAAGGTCAACTGCGTCATCCGACGCGGCCTGAACGAGAGCGAGATCTTGCCACTGGCCAGGCACTTTCACGGCAGCGGACACGTGCTGCGTTTCATCGAATACATGGACGTGGGCTCCACCAACGGCTGGTCCTCCGAGCACGTGGTGAGCGCCGCCGAGATCCTGGAGCGCATCGACCAAGAGCTGCCGCTGGAACCGCTGAAGCGAGCGCTGTCGAGCGACGTGGCGGCGCGCTATCGCTACAAGGACGGCGGCGGCGAGCTGGGCGTGATCGCCAGCGTGAGCCAACCCTTCTGCGGCGACTGCTCGCGCTTGCGGCTGTCGGCCGACGGCAAGCTGTACACCTGCCTGTTCGCCACGACTGGCACCGACCTGCGCGAGGTGCTGCGCAGCGGCGCGAGCGACGCCCAGCTTCGCCAGCTGGTCGAGCGAGTCTGGCGAGAGCGCAGCGATCGCTACTCCGAGCAGCGCCAGTCGTTGATCATGCCCAAGCGCAAGCCAGAGATGTCCTACCTCGGCGGGTAGCGCGGGTAGCTCCCAGCAGCCTGCCCCTGAAAACGTCGACGCCCGCTCCAGCTTGGAGCCGCATTTATCGGCCACCCGCCGCGCCTGGTCAAGGCGCGGGCGCGGCGGGTAGCGCGCGCTCTTGCCGAGCTCCCGCTTGACGCCGAACGTACGCCCACGCCACCGGCACGCCATCGAAGGTCGCGATCGCGCTCGGTCCGAGCGTGCCGTAGTCGGTCCAGATTTGGTGCTCGACACGGCTCATGTGCGGCTCGTGGTGGTAGAGCGCAACGTCAGACGTGGCGATGTCGAGCGTGGCGCGCAGGTCCCGCCGCAGCCGCCCATCCTCTTGGAACATGGCAAAGCTCGCCAGCGCGGTATCGTGCACGTACACGCGCCCTCGAGTCGGCGCGCCGTGGTCGATGAACGGGGCCAGGCTCTGGGTCGTGTAGCCCCAGAAAGTGCGGTTCAGACCCAGCGAAGCCGCGCCCGGTGCGCCACCGACGAGCGGCGTGTAGGCGCTCAGCGCGAAGGGATGCGCGTGCAGCGTCATCACCGCGGGGCCGACCAGCACGCAGCCGGCGACGAGCGCGGGGCGAGCCAAACGAGGGAGCAGCTCGCGCAGCGCCTGACACACGTGCACGAAGCCGAGCCCGGCGAACAAGCACACGAACGGGTAGGCAGTCAGCCAGTGCTTGGTGCCACCGAAGATGGGCGTCGAGGGCGACAGCCACGGCGCATAGCCGATGAGGATCGAGGCGCCCCACAGCGTGCAATCCGAGCGCGCCTGATGCTGGCTGAAGCGGCGCAGGAAGGCGCCCGCGCCGATCGCCGCCAACACGAGCGTGACGAGCGACACGGTGCTCAACGTCATCAGCCAGGCGTAGGCGCGCGGCAGCGGCGGCTGCCAGTAGGTGCGCCCCAGAAACTCCATGTTGTAATACTCGTGCTGCGTGTGAAAGCGCACGTAGTCGCGCAGGCGCTGCGCGGTGTCATGCCAGAGCCAGGGCCAAAGCGCGTAGAGCACGAGCGGGCCGAGCAGCAGCATGCTCGCCCAGGCCGGCGGCAGGCGCCGCCACCAGGGCCTGCCGGAGCGCAGGTCGTTAGCCAGCGCCCAGCCCTGCGTGAGCGCGAAGTGCAGACCGAGCGCGAACGGAAAGAGCCAGGCGTTGTGCTTGGTGTCCAGCAAGAGCCCGTAGGCAAGGCCCGTGAGCACCACCAGCAGCGCGCGGCCGCTGGCCAGCGAGCGCGAGTAGGCGTAGCTCGTCACGAGCCACAGCGTGGCGACGGGCAAGTCGAAGCAGGCGAGGTGCGCATGAAAGAACACGCGCGGCATGAAGGCGAACGACAGCGCAGCGACCAGCCCCGCCATACGCCCGAACAGGCGCGCGCCCCAGAGGTAGGTCAGCGCAACCGCCAGGCTCGACAGCGCCATGGCCGGGAAGCGAAAGCTGCTGCTCGGTTGGGCGAAAAATCCCGCCAAAAAGCGATTGGAGAGCGCGAACAGACCCTTGAGCAGTGACGGGTGCTCGTGATTGACGGTCCAGTAGCGGTCCGTCACCGCCGGCGACAGCGCCTCGCCGGGGCTCGACCAGAGCAGCTCGAACCATTTGCCGTAGGCGCGCGCTGCCGTGAAGTAGAAGCCCTCGTCGCGCATGAAGCCGAGCGACCCGGCCGTGGCGAGCAGCAGAGCCAGGTAGCCGGCGAACAGCCCCAGCGCGATCGCCGCATCGGCACGGTCACGCAGCAGCAACCGCAGGCGCTTCATCGGGCCTCCAGCGCGAAGCAGAAGTCGCCCGGCTCGTCGGCGAGGCGCCGCACCCGCAGCGTGACAGTGCTGCTCGGCTCCGGCCTCGCAACCTCGAAGCGCACCCAACCGCGCGCCGCCTCGGCGCGGTGCTGGCCGAGCTCGCGCCCTGCCTCGGCCAGCGTGAGCTCCACCTGCTGGCCCACGCCGTCGCGGCCATTGAAGTAGGAAAATCCGGCAAATCCCCGCAACTTTCGGCTCGACGGCACGCCCTGGAACTCGAGCACGATGCTGCCGCCCCGCGGCGCATCGACCAGCATGCAGCGCCGAGCGCGGTAGTCTTGATCCTCGATCAGTGTGACCGCAACCGCGCGCTCGCCGGGGCAAGCGTGATGTCGACGCGGTCGCGCCACCGGGCCGTGCAAGCCGCCGGTGCGGGCGCGGACCTCGTCCACCAGCGGGCAGGGCTGGAGCTCACCCGCCACGTCGTTCCAGACCTTTACTGCTTGCTCGTTCGCCAGCGCGCTCACGAAATCGAAGCGCGTGGCCTCGAAGCCCGGGTTACCCAGCACTCTCAGCCGAAAGGGGCCTTGCGCCTGCTGGCT
>DATDEV010000780.1:0-7249 GCA_036522995.1 Polyangiaceae bacterium | reverse complement strand
CAGGCGGGCCAAGCTCCGCTGCTCGACCAGAAAGCGCGCGATGAGCTCGCGCTGCCTGGCCTCGCTCAGCTCCAGGACGAAGCTGGGATGGGTAACGTCCACCACGGGCAGCTCGCGACCGTCGCTGGTGACCGCGTAGCAGACTCCAGGCTGCTTGCGCTGCTCCGGGAACCGCGTCTCCGGCATGGACTTTCGTCTCATACCACGATCGCCGCTCACACTTCGATGCTTCGCTCCAGGCGGTCAGCTTGGCGTCGACCTGCTCGGGCGTGGGCGCGGCTGGATCAGCGACCGAGCACCCAGCTCAGGCCGACGAGGATGTGGCCGTCACCGAGCGTGGCGCTTGCGAGGTCGGGCTCTTCCTTCGCGAAGTTCGTGTAAAAAACGCGCCCCATACCCGGCGTGCGGTACCAGGAGACCGCGACGTCTCTCATGTCGGCGCCCGACCATTTGCACTTCACGAGCACGGTCGTGTCGGGCGCGAGATAGTCGGCGTTGTCGAGGTTGCCGTTGTATTCGAACGCGGCGGGCAGCGCCGTCGTCGTAGCGTGGCTGGCGACGCTGCGACACTGGCTCGCACCGTCGAAATAGCCGTCGCCACCCCTGCCGCCGATCACCGCATTGTAGGGGTGCGGCGGCTCTGCGGACTGAAACGTGACGCTCGCGCAATGCGTGCCGAATAGGCCCCCGCCCGCTGCCACGAACGCCGCGAGGGCTGCCGCTTCGGCGCTGCCGCTCTGACCCGCGCCGAACGGCTCGAAGCAAGTGTTGATCATGCCGACCGCGACGAGCTGCGCCAGCTTGCTCGGCTCGAATTCTGCTGGATCGTCGCTCAGCCGTACCTCATAGCCCCAGCCCTCGAGCCTTTGGCGCAGCAGCGTGAGCTGCGCCTGGAGCGAATCGATCACCAGCGTGCTGAAGTGATAGAGCAGCACGCGCTGGACGCCCGGGCTGCCGCCGCCATTTCCGCCATTTCCGCCAGTCGCAGCAGCGCCCGCCGCGCCGCTCGCACCAGCGCTTCCGGCTGCGCCGCCTCCGCCCGCGCCGCCTCCGCCCGCGCCCCCGAGCCCACCCAACGAGCCCGCCGCGCCGCTCGCGCCCGCCACCCCGCTTCCCACTCCCGCGCTCCCGCTGGCGCTCGCGCCCGCTGCCCCACTCGTCGCAGCGTTCCCGTTTCCGCCCGCCCCGGCGCTCGCTCCGAAGCCGCCGCTCGTGCTCGGCATGCCCGCGCCCGGCGTCGGCACCTCGCTCGAGCAAGCTAGCGCCAACGCCGCGCTCGACCAAAGCGCGCAGGCACGCTCGCGGCGATTCATGCCCGAAGCTTAAGCGCTCCCCGCGCCGCGCTCTTGCACGCGCGCCGCATTTACTTGGAGCTTTGCCGCACGGTCACCCGCCAGCTGCGGCGAAGCAGCTCAGGTTTCGTCGTCGCGGATCTCGCGCAGCACTCGGCACGGATTGCCGACCGCTAGGACGCCGCTCGGCACGTCGCGCGTGACGACGCTGCCGGCGCCGATCACCGAGCGTGCGCCGATCTTCACGCCGGGCAGAATGACCGCGCTGCCGCCGATCCAGCAGTCGGCGCCAATTTCGATCGCTTTGCCCGCTTCTTTGTGGCGCCGCGCCAGCGCGTTCATCGGATGCGTGGCGGTGTAGATCTGCACGTTTGGTCCGAAGAGCGTGAAGTCACCGATGCGCACTTCGCATACGTCGAGCACGACGCAGTTGAAGTTGAAGTAGACGCGCTTGCCCAGGTGGATGTTCGAGCCGTAGTCGCAGAAAAATGGTGGCTGCATCCAGGCCGAGTCGCCGCCGCTTCCAAGCAGCTTCTCGAGCAAGCCGCGCCGTAGCGCCTGCTCGGACTCGCGCGTGGCGTTGAGCTCCCAGCACAGGTCGCGCGCCTTTTCGCGCATCGCCACCAGCTCCGGATCGCTCGCGTCGTAGGGCTCGCCTGAAAGCATGCTCGAAAGCTCGCTCGGCATGCGCTCCTCTTACTACGCCCGGCCGGCGCCGGGCGAGCGAGCATCGCCCGCGCGCTGGGCTTGAGGTAAAAGCCGGAACGTGTCTCGGCACGGACTGCCCCGCATCGCCATCCTGGCCCTGCCTGAATCTACGGCGTCCGTCATTCACGGCATGCTCGACCTGTTTTGCTCGGCCGGGCGTGACTGGAAGTTGGTGACCGACGGCGAGCCGGGAGCGCCTGCGGTCAGCGCCGTGATCGTGGCCGAGCGCGCAGGTCAGCTCGAGGTGACCAACGGCGTGCCGGTGCGCGCGCACGCCGACTTGGGCCCCGCTACCTACGACGTGGTGTGCGTGCCCGAGCTGTCGCTGGCGCCACACAGCTCGCTCGAAGGTCGCTTCGAGCGCGAGATTGCCTGGCTCAAGACTCAGCACGACGCGGGCGCAATCGTGGCCACCGCTTGCTCGGGCGCCGTGCTGCTGGCCGCGACCGGTCTGCTCGACGGACTGGATGCCACTACGCATTGGGCTTACTGCGAAGCACTGCAGCTCCAGCACCCCAGCGTGCGCGTGCACCGCGAGCGCGCGCTGGTCGCCGCCGGCATCGGCCAGCGCCTGGTGATGGCTGGGGGTGGCACGACGTGGCTCGACCTGGCGCTCTACCTGATCGCGCGCGTGACCAAGCTGGAGACGGCCATGCAGGTGGCGAAGCTCAACCTGATTGACTGGCACGAGGTCGGGCAGCAGCCCTACGCGCGCCTGATCAGCACACGGCAGGTCGACGATCCGCTGATTGCGCAGTGTCAGGATTGGATCGCCCAGCGGCCCAACGTCGAAGCTCCGGTGGCGTCCATGGTTCGCCTGAGCGGCCTTCCGGAGCGCACGTTCAAACGTCGCTTTCGCAAGGCCGCCGGCATGTCACCGCTCGAGTACGTGCAGGCCATTCGCCTGGAAGAGGCCAAAAACCTGCTGGAAACGAGCGAGCTTACCCTCGAGCTGCTGGCCGAGCGAGTCGGGTACGAAGACGCTAGCTTCTTTTCCCGACTCTTCCGGCGCTCAGTGGGTCTGACTCCCGCTCAGTATCGACGGCGCTTCGGCGCGCTGCGCGGCGCGCTGGGCAAGCGCTAGCGCTGGCGGCGTCGTGACGTCGGCGAAGCGTAGCATCTCAAAGGCGCGCGCCGACGCGCCGTCGTAATAGCCGGTCGACTCGGCGAAGTCCTGCGGGTTGTTGAACGTGCCGAAGATCAAGTCGAAGATCGGCAGGTCGGCGTAGTTGTTCCGGTGCACGCCGCGAGCGTGGTGATGACTGTGGCTCTCGGGTCGCTGCACGACGTAGCCGAGCCAGGTCGGCGTGCGCAAGTTGCTGTGCTGGAACACGCTGAGCACCGTGCCGGCCAGTACGAACGCGACGGTGGCCGCGGGCGTGATGCCGATCACGCTGAGCGCGAGCGTCGTGACCAAAGTCCAGCCCACCATGTCGAGCGGGCTGAACAAGAACGCGCTCGCCACGTCCAGGCGCTCGGCGCTGTGATGCACCTGATGCAGCGCCCGAAACAGCAGCGTCGAAGCGTGCATCGAGCGGTGGTAGGCGTAGCCCAGCAGTTGGTAGACCAGCGTTGCGCACAGCGCGCCGCCCAAGGTTCCGAGCCCGCTCAAATCTGCCAGGCGCAGCGGCTCGAGCGTCGGCGCGACCCAATAGGGCAGGTAGGACGAGATCAGGAAGTAGGCGAGCAGCGCGACCACGCCGCGGCCCCGGTGACCGCTGGAGACCGGCAAGCGCCGCGCCGGTCGCAGCGCTTCGATCGCCCAAAGGAGGGCAATTATGCCGAAGAAGGCCAAGCTGATGGGGTCGGAGAAGAGTTGAATCAATGTAGGCACGAGCATTCCCTTTCGCTGTTGGAACCAGCGAAAACGTAGGCGCCGCGCCCGTCATGCGCCTTGGTGGCATCGGCCGGGAACCTGACGGATCGGCCATCAGTGGCGGTAGCGATGGCACAAAAAAAAGCCGGGTCCGAACGCCTTGCGGCGCGCGGACCCGGGAAGCTCGGCTCGGGTACGGGCGTCCGAGCCTCGCTATATCCTACTCGGCGGGCGCCGCATGCGGGTGCGCTTCCTCCTCTGCCCGGTGCTCGAACGCGGGCCCGAGCGAGGTCGCGAACTTGGCGCAACCGGCAAGGACCAACGCCACGCCGACGTAACTGGCGGTGACGAATGGCGATTGACCGATGCCGATCGCCTCACCGTGCATGAAGCCGAAGAACGTGAGCCCCGCGGACGCTGCCGCGAAGCCTGCCGCCTTCATGAAGGAGCGATCGATGATGAACGCGGCAATCGCGCCCAGCATCAAGCCGCCCAGAATCGAGCCACCTCCCATCACTTCGAGGCCGTGATAGAGCACGCCCACCTGGCCCAGCTTGTCGAGGCCCACCGCATGCGCGCTGGTGCCGGCTGCTCCGAGTGAGTTGTCGATCAGCAGCTTGCCCCACGCCGCCAGGTGGGGAGTGAGGGCGAGCACGATGGCCGGAGCGTGAGCGCGCGGGCTTTCCTGGAAGGCCTGCGAGCCGATCAGCATGCCGATGTAGAGCAGGATCGGCGAGATGGCGACCACTGGTATCAGCGACACCATCACGCTGATGATGCCTAGCCAGGCCAGGATGATCACCGTGACGCCGGTGGCTGCCGAGTAGCCGATGCGACCGCCCATGGCCTTCCAGCCCGGGTGACCGATGTAGACCGCGTTGATGAACGGGTTGCCCATGCAGCAGCCGATCAAGCTGACGACACCGTCGGCGGTGAGCACGCGCGTGGTCGGGAACGCGTCGCCTGCGACCTCGGCGCTCTCCACGTTGTCGAGGGCTTCGACCAAGTCGTAGATGCCGAAGGGAATGGCGGTGACCAGAATCACTCCCAGGAACTCGAAGCCCGAGAACACGTGGCCGAACGCCGGCAGCGGGATCGAGAAGCCGAAGTTCGCGAACGACGAGGTCAGGTTGCTGGCCGACATACCACCGAAGTTGAAGCCCAGCGCCGTCGAGCCCCAGGCGATCAGCGAGCCGGCCGCGATCGCGACCAAGCCGGCCGGGATGCCCTTGAAGTAGCGGACGCCGCCGAACCAGCTGGCCAGGATGATGGTGAAGCAAATCATACCGATCGCCGGCGTCATGAACATCTCGAGCGCCGGGCGCATGGAGATGAACGTGACCGAAACACCGGCCAACGTGCCGAGCAGTGCGGCGCGCGGCGTGATCTTGCGGATGACCGGGGCGATGAAGCCGCCCGCCATCAGCACGAAGCTCTGCACGAACACCCAGCACAGGCCGGCTTCCCAGCCCTTGATCGGATCACCGGTCTTGAGCGCGATCGGCAGCATGATCACGAACACGACCACGAACATGTGCGGCACGCTGATGCCCGAGGGTAGTGCGCATACGTCGGTGCGGCCGGTCTCCTTGGCCAGCTTGTACGCCAGCCAGGCGTAGTAGATCGTGCTCAGACACAGCATCAAGCCGGTGGCCGGCAGGATGCGGCCGAACACGATGTCGTCCGGCATCTTCAGGACGAAGCGCAAAAGGCCGGTCAAGACGAGTAAATTGACCAGGATGTTGGTGCCAAACCCGAAGTAGGCGTTCCAATCTCCTGGGGTCCACAGCTTCGGTTTCGTGCTTTCAGTCATCGTTCGAGTCCTCCATTGCGAGCGCGCGGGGGCACACTCCACTTCGAGATTGTTTCGAAGCGTTTTCGCCTGGTCTCATCGTGATTCGCGCGAGGGGCGCAAAGATCACTAGGCTAGTTGTCTACGCGCCTGCTGCGGTGACGACTAGCGCAAATATCGGAGCACCCTGCTCTCGAAATCAGCGCGCTCGATGTGCGAGCGAGGATTGAATCGCGCGCGCAGCGATTGCGGCTGCAACGACGTGCGCGTCTGCGCTCACAGATCTTCGAACGTCGTCGTGAGCTGCTCTGCAAACGATGCAGCAGCGACCGGCAGCACGCGACCGCGACGACTCGCGAGACGCAGCCGTGCTTCGGACAGCTCGGGATCACTGAGCGGGATCGCGATCATTCCCGAAACATCGGGCTTCTTTCCAATCTTGAACGAGAAGCAAACGCCGTGGCTGGTGCGAGCAAACATCTTGGTGGTTTCGATCGAGTTCGAAACCAGGGCGGGCTCCAGGCGAAACGTGCCGCGGTGTAACACCGCGTCGATCAGCACGCGCGCGGCCAGCGTTTCGTCCGGCATGGCGATCGGATACGGGACGCATTCGCGCAGGCGTATCCCAGCGCGCCCGGCCAATGGATGCTCGGGCGAAACCAGCGCGCACAGCGGCTGGGGCACTTCGGCCAGCACCACGGCGTGCGCGTCGTCGGTGCTATCGTGCGTCAAGATCAGGTCGACCTTGTCGCGCGCCAGCGCCGACGCCAGCTCGCGCGGGCCGCCGACGGTGACCGAGAAGCCCACGCCCGGGTGGCGATGGTGATAGTCGGCGATGGCGTCGGGCAGCATGCGCCCCGTCACCGACTCGGCCACCGCGATGCGCACCCGGCCATGCACCAGGCCGCGCAGGCCGTCGATCTGCGCCTCCACCAGGCGCAGCTCCTTGAGCGACTTGCGCACGTAGGCCAGGAACAGCTCACCCGCCGCAGTGGCGCGCACGCCGCGCGGCAAGCGTTCGAACAGCGGCGAGCCGACGTCCTCTTCGAGGTCGAGGATGCGCCGATTGAGCGCCGAGGAGGCGATGTGCAGCGCCTCGGCTGCCTTGCGGATGGAGCCGTGGTGCGCCACCGCATCGAGGTAAGAAAAGATGCTCGGCGGCTGCAGGCGCCAGCTCGACGGGCTGGGGGGTTTGGCTTCGGCTTCGGGCTGAGCCTTGGGCGGGCGGCGCACGGCTGTCACTTGAGCAGTTTGCGGGCCTTCGGTGATCGCCAATGTTTCGGGAGTCACGGAAACACGGCAATTTCGCCGAAGCGCGTCTGCTCGCCCGCCACGAGGTCAGCCGAGCGAGCCTGCTGGTCTCAGAATAGCTTTCCCAGCAAGCCCTTCGCTTGATCGACGGCACCGTCGACGTTTGCTCCGGTGAGCGCGCCCTCGACGGGACCGCGCAGCGCCTCGGGCAGCTTGGCGGCAAGGAAGCCGCGAACCACCTCAGCCACCTTGTTGGCTTGCGCTTCACTCAGGTCCGCTTGCGAGACTAGCTGGGCGATGAGGTCTTTCATGCGGCAGAGCTAAGCCTGGAGCCACGTGGGGGCAAGGTGGGTGTTGTGGCGACACAGCTTTGAGTTGTCGCAACGGGTG
>DATDEV010000779.1:0-2578 GCA_036522995.1 Polyangiaceae bacterium | reverse complement strand
AACCCGGCCGCTGGTCGCCTTTGACGCTCACTTCAATTAAAACAGGTGCAATTGTTCGAGGTGCCCCACGCCAAATAGCCGTGCTCCGTACAGCAGTTCAGGCAAGCGCTCGGGTCGCCTCCCGTGTCCGGGCAGAGCGTGCTCGTTCCCCAGCAGAAGCAGGCTGCGCTCGTGCCGTTGCCGATCGCATATCCCGCATTCTTGCAGCACGTCTCGCAGGCTGGCGCCGTGCTTTGAGGGCACACGGAAGTGTCGGCCGGTACGGGCGTGGCGCACATGCACTTTCCATCGTAGGAGCCAAACGAGTCGAGCTGGGCCTGGTTGCAGCAGACCTGGCACATTGCCCGTTGCGCGGTCGAGTCGACTCCGTCTTCCTCGTAGGGAACGCTCGCACAGACTACGGGATTCAGATTCGAAGCGAGCCCTCCCGCTCCGGCTTCACCGGCGCTGCCGGAGCTCGACGCGCCTCCGCCCGCGACGTTCGACGCGCCTCCGCCCGCGACGTTCGACGCGCCGCCATCATGTGTCGAGCCGCCGCGGCCTGCGCTCGGCGAACCCGCATTGGGGCTCGATCCGCCGGCCCCTGCGCGGGGCGATCCCCCCATCCCCGATGACGCGCCGGAGCTGCCGGCGCTAGCGCTGTTGGATTCGCCCGAAGAGTTGCTGCATGCCGTTTCCGCCAGCCACGCAGCTGCCGCCACACCCAACACGCAAAGCTTGAACCTCATTGGACCGCCTCCAGCGCGCAGCAGCATAGACTAAAAGCGAAGAATCAGGGCTGCGAGCCCTCATCGAGGGTCGTACGGATACGGTGCAGCAGCTCTTCCGCGCGAAAGGGCTTTTCGAGCAGCACCGCGCCGGGCGGCAAGAGCTGCCGGTAACGATCGTCGGCATAGCCGCTCGAGAACAGGACGCGCAGACCCGGGCGCAGGACACGTAGTTGCTCCCACGTCTCGGGTCCCCCCAGGCCCGGCATCACCACGTCCAGGAGCACGAGGTGTACCGGCTGCGTTCCGTCGCGGAGCAGCGCAATCGCCTCGAGCCCGGTCGCGGCCGCGATCGTGCGATAGCCGGCGCGCTGAAGAATTTGTACGACCGCGCTGCGAACCTGATCTTCGTCCTCGGCCAGCAAGATGGTTTCCTGGCCCCGCTGCGGCAGCGGCTCCAGCTTGTTGCCGACAGTCTGCGCCAGTCGCGCGTGGGCGGGCCAGTAGACCTTGAGCGTCGTGCCCGCGCCGGGCTCGCTGTACAGGTGAACCATGCCGTCGTGCTGCTGCACGATGCCGTACACGGTCGAAAGCCCCAGGCCGGTGCCCTGGTGCGCCCCCTTGGTCGTAAAAAACGGCTCGAACGCACGCTCGCGCACTTCCGCGGTCATGCCCAGGCCCGTGTCGGTGACGCTGAGCAGGACGTAGCGTCCCGGCTTGGCCCACGGGTGTGACTCGCAGTACTGCGCGTTGATCAGCACATTCTCGGTCTCGATGGTGAGCCGGCCGCCGCGCTCCATCGCGTCTCGAGCGTTGACGCACAGGTTGACGATGACCTGCTCCAACTGACCCGCGTCCGCGCTGACCGACGGCAGGTGGTGACCCGGAATCAAATCGATGCTGATGTTCTCCGGCAGCAGGCGCCGTAGCATCTTCATCAAGCCCCGAACTCGTTCGTTCAGATCGACGGGCACGGGGCGCAGCGGTTGGCGCCGGCTGAAGGCGAGCAGCTGCTTGGTCAAATCTGCGGCGCGCTGAGCGGCGGCTTCGATCTCGGCCAGGTGCTCGGCGATCTCGGGCGCTCCCGACGTGAAGTCCTGCGCCAAACCGGTGTTGGCCAGGATGGCGAAGAGCAAATTGTTGAAGTCGTGGGCGACACCGCCCGCGAGCTGACCGACCGCATCCATCTTTTGTGCGTGGCGCAGCTGTGCTTCGGTCGCGCGGTGGTCGGTCACGTCGCGCGCGACCGCGTAAACGTCTCCGGTGATGGGATCGACGATGGCGCGCCACGAAAACACGCGATATTCGCCGTCTTTGCGGCGGTAGCGGTTCTCGAAGTTGCTGACCGGCGTGCCGCTGCGGACGACGGCGTAGCCTTCGACGGTCGGGGCGCGATCATCGGGGTGGACGAGGTCGAGGAAGGGCGTGCCAATCAGCTCGGCGACGTCGCAGCCGAGCGTCTGGCCAAAGGCAGGATTCGCGCGCTTGAAGAGCCCTTCGGGGGTCATCACGGCTAGCAAGTCGAGCGACAGCGAGAAGAAGCGATCGCGGTCGGCATGTACGCGCCGCTGCTCGGTGACGTCACTCGAGATCGCGATCAAGCCGATGATCTGGTCGCCGCTACGGATCGGTGCGACGTGCACGTCCCAGAACAGAACGTTTTCGTCGTTTCGGAACAGCATCTCGAGACGAGTGCCGATGCCCGTCGCCAGCACCTGCTCGTAGGTCTCGCGGGCCTTCTCGCGGAAGTCCGGGGGAGCCAGGTCGAGAACGCTCGTACCAATGACGCCTTCGCGCGTGAGCCCCGGCACGGTCCAGTTGAGGTAGCGCACCGTCAACGTGCGATCCATGACGCCGATCACGTCGAGCGC
>DATDEV010000778.1:0-4983 GCA_036522995.1 Polyangiaceae bacterium | reverse complement strand
TCAACGCAGCCCTCGTCGTCGCGATCACTGCCTTCAGCGCGAGCGCGCTGGGCGCGGAGGTAATGAAGTTCCAATCCAGCGGACCGAGCATGAGCGCCGAGCTCATTCGCATCACTCCCATCGTCTGCACCGATGGAACCGAGTCGGTGCGCGAGGAGTCGATATTCATCGCCGCCGCTCAATTTCGGGACAAAGTCGACGGCGACCAGACACGAAGCGAAGCGGGGTTCGCGACGATTTTTTCGCTGGACGGTTGCACCGACGCGTTTTCGGCGGGCTCGGGCGACTTCACGGACTTCGACTACAGCCAATCATCCGTCCAGCATGCCCGCTTCAGCGGTAGCACCGAGGTCCTTGATTTCGCCACGGGCGCATCGATGGGTGTTCTGGTCGCCGACTTCGTGCTCGAGGGCGTGGGCCCCGTCAAGAGCGGGGTGGACCACGTCAAGACGACCGAGCTCGGCAACTTCCGCATGATCGAGGTCATCCAAGGCCAAGCGCGAGATTCAGCGCTCAGGGGGACGGTGACGCTAGACGGAGAAGACCTCGCGCCCTTCTTCGTTTCCCCGATCAATAGCCTAACCCGCGGCCACTACATCGCTACCATCGTGACCTTCTGAGGTGCTGAGCACCGGGGTGTTACTGCCCGCCGGCTCCGGCGAGCGGCGGCGCGAGGCCGCTTGCGCCGCCGGGGCTGCCCGTGCCGACGACGCGTTCGCAACAGGCCATGCCAGGGCCGCATTCGTAGCCGGGTTGGGTCGGGAAGCGCCCTGAACAGTGCTCGTTAGCAGCGATGCACGTGGCCCGGGGCCGCGCCTCGCACGGGTACGTAGGCGTCGGGGTTGGGGTCGGAGCTGGGATTGGGACTAGGGTCGGGGTCGGAGCAGGAGTTGGCGTCGGCGTTGGGTGCAGGTCTTCGCCGAGGCTGACGTCGTTGCCGCTGCAGTTGCAGACGAGCACGCCTGCAGTGAGCAGCCAAAACCCCCATGGACGCGCGCGCTTCAACGGGTACATGCGGCCTCGACACGCGCAGCGTAGGGCGACCCACGGTAGCGCGCTTCGAACGCGCTCCGGATCGCGGCGCGCATCGCCGGCTCGGCGAGCTGGCAGCGAGCGATGGCGCGAGCGCCTTCACGCTCATGCGCGAGAGCCCCGCCCGGAAAGCGCCGCGCATGCTCGTTGGCGAGCGCCAGAGCCTGAGCGGCGTTGCCGGAGCGAAGAGCAAGCTGCATCGAGGTCACCAAGCCTAGCTCGTCCGCCTCCTCGGGGGCACCGGTTGCACGGCGAGGCGGTGGGAACGAGGGGCGCGCGGCGCCCGCCGCTGCCGAAACGCTGGCCGCCGTCGCAACCGGTGCTGCGCTCGCGGAGAGCGCGGGCTCGACCGCCGACGTGACCACGGCCCGAGAACCCGCAACCGAAGCACGCGCTGGCGTGGGCGCAGGCGATATTTTTTCATTCCGCCCCACCAGGGCCACGCCGATCAGCACCGCCACCGCCACCGCCGATAGCAACCAGAGCTTCGCCCCCAGTCCGACGCGCCTCGCGAGCCCCACCTTGGCGACCCCGGCGCTCGCCAACCCCACCGCCAAGCCCGCGCGCACCCGCGCCCGCGCGTTGCCGTCAGGCTCGGTACCGGCGCGCGCCGCGCACAGCAGGCGCTCGAGCTCCTGGTCCAGATTGCGCTCGGTCATCCTCGCTCCTTTCGCTCGGCGCTCAGCAAGCGGCGCGCAAGCTTGCCGCGCAGCGCTTCGCGCGCCACCCGCAAACGTGAGTGGACGGTGTTCGAATTGCCACCGATACAGGCACAAATCTCGGGCACGCTCAGCTGTTCGAGATCAGCCAAGACGATCAGCTCGCGCTGCTCTTGCGGCAATTCTTCCAGCAAGCTCAGCAACAGCGCCACGTCTCGGTGGTGCTGCGCGCGTTGCTCGGGGCCAGCGCGACTGGATGCCGGGCCCAGATCCTCGTCGCGCTCGATGGGCTGCAGCGGCTTTTGTTTGCGTCGAAACGTGCGCCGATATTGACGCACCGTGTTGGCCAGAATGCCGTAGACCCAGCTGCGCAGCGAGGCGCGGCCGTCGTACTCGGCCAGCCTGCGATACAGCACCAGGAACACCTCTTGCACCACGTCGTCGGTCGCGCTCTGGGGCACGCCCAGCCGCCTGGCGTTGCGGTAAACGAAGTCGAACGAGGCCTCGTACACTTGCTCGAAAGAGGCTTGGCCGGCGGGGGCAGTGGTCGTGAGCAGTTCGACGCCGTCCATTCAAAACCTCACGACCGGGCCAAGCCGCGCGCTGAACGTTACCGAGGCGGCGCGCGCCACCTCACGACCGTCCACCAAGAAGCGTTGCCGCGACAGCGGCAGCGAGCCTTCGGCCTGCACGCGCCACTCCAGGAACCGAGGCCCACGCAGCGACAGGTCGAGCGCCAACAGCGGCGCCACCGTGGTCAACGAGGCCGAGCGATCGATGTCGAAGCCCTTGCCGTGACCGCGAATCCAGAGCAGCTGCACGCCAGTGCACGTGTCGAAACGCAAGCGTCCGCCCGCGAACGGCGCGAAACAGCCGCGCACCGCGCCAAACAACAGGCGCAAGAACGTGCTGCGCTCGCTGCCGTGGCTGCGCTCTTGCTCGCCGCTGATGCCACCCTGCAGCGCGAGTGACCCACGCCGGCCCAACCCGACGCCCAGCTCGAGCGCGCCACCGACGGCCGGCGACGGCAGCACGCCGACCTGAGCGAACGCCAACAAGCCGACGCGCGGCTGGGCCGGGATTGGACGCGCTGCGGGCCGTCCGCTGGCTCGTGAAAAATCCGGCTCGGGATCGCGCTTTTTTGCCCACGCGCTGGAGTTGTCGGGCAAGGGCTCGCCAGCTGCTGACGGCGCTGCGTCGTCGGAGAACGCGGCCATCGCAGCCGCAACGGCCGCTGTCTCGGCTACCGCCGTGCAGGTGCGAGCCTCGAAGCGACGCTGGCCCAGTGCGCGTGCCCCGAGCGCTAGCGACAGCTGCACCTCGAACACGCCGCCTCGCGCCGTCACCGCCACGCGACCGCTGAGGCGCATGGCGTCGGCCGGCTCGACCAACGCAGCCAACCGCGCCTGGAACACGGCCTGGCTATCGAGACAAGCAGGGCCTTGCCAGACTACCTTCGACTCTTCGGCGCGCACGCTGCGCGAAGCGAGCTGCAAGACGCACAGCAAAATCACCAGCCATGCCCGATGCATCCCGGCGGGGACGCTAAATCACGTGACGGCTTCGCGCAACGCATTAGATCCCGTGCTTTGACCTGCAGGGCTTAGCGCTGCCCCGGAAATGTCTGCTTGGACAGGTACTCGACGACGGCCGCAGATTCGTTCACGGCACGTTGATTGATACCAACGCCGCCCATGCGCGTGTAGCTGAAGGCGTGCACGTTGGTGAGCGGCTCTTGGTCGTCGAACGTCGCTTCGAGCTCAGCCTCCGAGATCAACTTCGGGTCGGGCAAGAAGCGCGGCGTCGAGCCTGCCGACGATAGCCCCAACGTCGGCTCGACCACGAGCCGAGTGGCAGGCGTAGCGGCATGACAGGAGACGCAGTCCAGCGTGTTCGGCGAGTGGTGCCCGGGGTTTTCGACGCGCAACAGTGACGCGAACTTTGCCTGCTGCTCGGCTTTGCTCAGCGCTTGCGCGGCTTGGAAGTCGAGCAGGACCATGAAATCATCCTCAGAGCCGCTGACAGGCACGGCCGTCGGGTGCACCTTCTCCAGACCGCCGAAGCCGCGGTCAAGCCGCTGCGACACGTCGTCGCCGCTGGGCAAGGTCGGAATGTGCATGGGCGTCAGCTCGCCCGCCGCAAGGTCGAAGCCGCTGAAGTGCCAAAAGGGCCCTCCCTGCGCGCTCATGCGCGTGATGCGAACCAAGTTCTGCTCGCCGGCATGCGCCAGAACCGCCGAGCGAACCCCACTCGCCATGGCGCCCGCGAGGCCTTCGGCCGCCATCACGGGATGGCGCTGCAGTTTGCCCATCCGGGCGCCGGGAGCCAGCGTTTGCCGAAGTCCAGCAATCCCGGCAACGAGCTCGAGCAGTTCGTCACGGCTAATCGCGTAGAAGAGGTGCAGCGCCGAGTCGAACGCGCCCATGGCGTCGATCTCTTGTACGACGAGCCGCAGCTGGTTCTGACAATCACCGCCGTTCTGGGCCGGAGCCAGCGCCGCGAAGCACGGATCGACGCGCAGCGCGACGACGCGCAGGTTGGCGTAGGGCGCTTCATAGTCGCCGCCTATCGAACCGGGGTTGGGGTTGAAACTGCCGAGGATGTGACCCACCCCGTCGTAGACCTTCTCGGGCAAGAGCAAACCGCGCGCACCTTTGGCGGTCATGGGCAGCAGCTGCTCTTGTTCGGTCTTCGGCAGCGGGAACAGCACTGAAACGTCGTTGAGCTGCAGGTCGGTTGGGTCGAATTTGGTGGCGCCGCCCGCGCCACCCGCGTGGCCGCCGCCCTGCTCGGAACCGCCTGCAAGGCCGCCACCCTGTGTGGAGCCGCCGGCGGCGGCGCCAGCCTGTGCGGAGCCGCCGCGTCCCGCGCTGCCCGCTGGCGATTCGCCGTACATGCCTGCAGAACCGGCCTGGTTTTCGTGCGGCGTCGCGCCGCCCGAGCATGCGCCCGTCAGCACGAGCAACAATCCGAGCAGCGGAGCCGCCCCATCGAGACCCTTCAAGAGCGCCATAACGCGCCTTGGCCAGGCGGGACCACGCTCGTGAATAAATCGCCGCGGCTCGTTCTCGAGGTGGACGGCACGCAGGGGGGCCAGTAGGACGGTTTCCGGCGATGCCGCGGCCGTCATCCACGTCGGCTCCTTCACAGATTGCACGACACTTAGCGGCGGGACCGGGATTTTCGGCGGCGAAGGTCACGACGCCACGCTCCGCTCGTTCATTCACGAGGGAGCCTCGATAGCGAGTCTTCCGCACTTGCGCAACAGGGCGAAGGCGCGCACCCTCTCTGG
>DATDEV010000777.1:0-2171 GCA_036522995.1 Polyangiaceae bacterium | reverse complement strand
ACCTGGACTTGGCGTGGCAGGCCGAGTTCTTGCTGTACGTGGCGCGCGACGTGCAGTTGATCCACGAAGCGTTACGCCCCGCCTTGGCCGATCACGATCTGGTCTTGGCCGATCGCTTTTTGTACACGCCCGAGGTGCTGGGTCGACACGGCCGCCGCCTACCCGAAAGCTTCACGCAGCCGATTCTGACCGCGGCCGCCGACGGCCTGCAGCCTGATTTGGTGATCTTGGTCGACGTCGATCCGACTTTCGCTCGCGCGCGCCGCAAGCTGCGTAAGCTGGGTGAGCAGAACGCCAAGCCGCCTTCGCGCAAGGGGTTGTCGGGCGTTGGGCTGCAACAACGGTTGCGGCGCGGCTATTTGGAGATGGCCGACGAGCACCCCGAGCGCTGGGTCGTGCTGGAAAACCAGGGCTCGCTCGAGCGCAGCGTCGAGCGAGCCGTCGATCTCATCCGTCAGGCGCACCGCGAAGGCGCGGCCCGCGCCATCGCCAGTTTTCACGGGAATATGCCTCGCCCCGCCGTCACTGGGCGCGCGCCGGGAACCCCCGCCGAAGCGTACGTGGCCTTCTTGTCGGTGGTCGACGGCTTGGCCGAGCGCGAACCGCGCGTCGCGGCCTACATGCTGGGCGGCATGCACGGTGAACAGATTGACGCGCGTCGACGCGCGCTGTTCGAGCACGCGCCCGACGCCGTATTGGCCGCGCTCGACCACCTGACCGACGACACCAGCTTCGAGCTGCGCCAACGCGCGCGCGCACAGTACCCGGGCCTGACCTTACGCTCGCTCGGACTGGCGCTGCAGACGCCCCAAGGCTGGGCATTGTGGCAAGAGCTTTCGGAGCTAGCGCCAGCCGACGCATTGTCGTGCCTGACCGGCGTCGACGACGACCGCGCCTGGCAGGCGCGCGCGCGCTACGCGGCGCAACCGGCGTTTGGTACGCTGGTGCTCGCCTCGCTTTCGGGCCTAGCTTCGGCAAAAGCGTGGCAGCTGCGTGAGCAGCTGGTGGAGGCCCACCGGTCCGAGCTGCCCTTCAGCTACGAGCTATCGCGCGTGCTGGCTAAATCAGTAACCGGTTTGAGTGACGCGCGCGCCTGGCAGTGGCGGCATGAAGCGCGCAAGCTCGCCCCGGTGGCCGCGCTCAGCTCCCTCGCGGGTTTGAGCGATTCGGAAAGCTGGCGCTGGCGCGAAGAATCGCTAAAAAAGGCGCCCAAAGTCGTGATGGCCACGCTGCGCGCCCGCTTCGAAGACCAAGCCTGGGCCATGCGGGCGGCCGTCGCCGCCGACTGCAAGGAGGCGCTCGATGGCTTGCAGGGGGTCGACGGTGAGCCAGCCTGGAGCCTGCGCGGTGGTAGCCTCGACGTCTGGCCCTCCACGGTCGTAAAAACCCTGGGGTCGCTCGCCGATCAACCTCGCGGTCAGGCGTTGCTCGAACGTCAAATGACCTCTTACCCCGACAATGTTTCTCTGCTCAAGCACGTCTCCTGTATCGCGCTCGGCTTGCATCACCAGGCCGGAACCTCAATTTGAACCAAGCCGTGCGTGCACGGCCTTTTCCTGAGCAACAGCACCGATGAAGTCACGCGTCACCCCCAGCTCTTTGACCTTGGCAGGCCTGGCCTGCTCCCTGCTGTTCGCCTGCGGCAGCGTCGACACCAAACCCGACGACGACACCACGGGCGGCGCCGGTCCGGGGGCGGAGGAACCGCTGCTGCCCTGGGTCGTTGGTAACCAATGGACCTACCGGATCACCGAAGCCGGCGTTGCCAGCCTCAAGACGACCACCGTTGGCGAGCTCGAAAAAGTCGGCGGCGAAGGCCCCAACGCCGCGGTCATGGCCTACCACGTGATCACCGCCAAAGGCGCCGACCTCAAGGACCGCACCGAGAGCTGGCAGGCGCCCAGCGAGGACGAGCCGGAGCGCATCGTGCGTTTCCGCGAGCAAGCGTTCGACGCCTCCAGCGGGAACCTGGAGCTGGAAGAAAGCTGGGATCCGCCCAAGCTGCACATCGACGGCACCGCCGAGCACACCGTCGCGGGCGCCACCTGGCTCGAGTCGTACGCCGAGACCAAGCTCGCCGTCGGTTTTTCTCCGACCACTCACGAGGCGCGCGACCGCTGGACGGTGATCGACGACAACGAAACCGTCGAGGTCCCGGCCGGCACGTTCGA
>DATDEV010000776.1:0-15641 GCA_036522995.1 Polyangiaceae bacterium | reverse complement strand
TAGCGGCTCGACGCCTCACCATCCCGGCTGCGCTCGAGCGGGCTTGGAGCGAGCTAGGGGCGCCGAACGTCCCCCCCACGCCGTCCGCTTCGCCTAGCGCAGCGCCGCGCACCGCCCTCGGCGCGCTCAAGCGCGTGCGGAGCAAACAGCCACCGGAGAGGGACGAAGAGCCTCCACCCAGCGTGCCGCGCTTCTCACGTCCGCCCCCCCTGCCCGTCGCCCTAGCCGAGCCTATCAGAGCGCGCGTCGGCACCAGCAGCACGGGCCCCGTCCCCGCCGCGCGCACGCCACCAGCGCACTCGGGCGCAGAGCTGCCCCCAACGCGAGCGCCCACGGCGGCCGAAATCCTGCTCGCACGACGGCGCGGCCGAAAGAGCTAGCGAATCATCACAT
The DNA here is from genome assembly GCA_036522995.1 of Polyangiaceae bacterium. GTDB lineage: Bacteria > Myxococcota_A > Polyangia > Polyangiales > Polyangiaceae > PMG-095. Next base: position 15,248 of record DATDEV010000776.1, on the reverse strand, counting down.
CGGGGCTGCCAAACTGCAGCTCGCCTCGCAGAACCTTCCGTGTCCGAAACAGGCCACGCTGAACGCTCGAGATTTTTTCAGTTTCGAGACGGCGCGACGAGATCTCCGTAGCAGCGCTGCGCCCCAAAAAATCTCGCACGACTCCCGATCTCCCGATCTCCCTGTAAAATCAGGGCTTACGCGAAAGCGGCAGGGCCCGCCCTGGACCCGAAGCGCCACCCGAGCGGACAGCTCTATTTCAGCTTGCGGTGCTGCAGGCTGGGGAGCGAGCGTCGCACGGACTCGAGGCGAGAGCGCTCGAGCGTCGCGAAGACTATCCCGGGGCCGTCGGGAGCATCGGCGATGACGGTGCCCCAGGGATCGACGATCAGCGAGTGGCCGTAGGTGTGTCGTCCGCCCGGGTGAGCGCCCTGCTGCGCCGCAGCCACCACGAACGCTTGCGCCTCGATCGCGCGCGCGCGCAGCAGCACGTGCCAGTGGTCCTTGCCGGTGTGCAGCGTGAAGGCCGCGGGCACCAGCAGCACCTCCGCGCCGGCGTCCGACAGCGCGCGGTAAAGCTCTGGAAAGCGTAGATCGTAACAAATCGACAGGCCCAGGCGGAAGCCGCCCACGTCGAGCACCACCGGCGTGCTGCCGGGGCTCGTGGCTGCCGACTCCGAGTAGCTGCCCCCACTGCCGAGCTCGACGTCGAACAAGTGGATCTTGCGGTAGCTGCCCAGCTGCGAGCCGTCGGGGGCGACGACCAGCGCGGTGTTGTGCGGTCGTTCGGGATCGCTGGTGCGTTCCGGGAAGCCACCCGCCACCACGTAAACCGAGCTCTTCTTCGCCATCTCCGAGAGCGCCTGCGAAATGACGCCGTCGACCAGCGGCTCGGCCAGCGCCCGCTTCTGCGCCTCGGGCCCGAAGAACGCAAAGTTCTCCGGCAGGAGCACCAGCTCCGCGCCGCGCCGCGCCGCCCGCGCCACGAGCTCGGCGGCGCGCTCGAGGTTCTGGGCCACGTCGGCCTGGCTGTTCAGCTGCAGCGCAGCCACGCTAAGCTCCGCTTTTGCCACAGCCGTGTCATAGCCTATGCTGACGCGAGTGGAAGCCCCGACCGGCGCGATGCAGGAGTTTCGCGGTAGCGGCCCTGGCGGCGCCCACCCGAACCGCAAGCGTCAACCTGGCCTGGTGTTGCTCTACGCCGATACGTTCGCCGAGCTGCCCCCCGCTTACCTGCTGCAGGAGCAGCGCCACGTGCTCGGGCGCGAAGCCGGAGCGGTCGACCTGGTGCTCAAGGCGCCGGCCGTTTCACGGGTACACGCCGAGCTGGTGCGCGAGGGCAAAAGCTTCGTGGTGCGCGACCTGGGTAGCCGCAACGGCGTGATCGTGAACGGCCGCAAGCTGGCCCAAGCGCAGCTGGAGCCGCTCGACGAGCTTCGCATTGGCGACGCCATCTTCAAATTCGTAGAAGAGGGGGCGGACGAGCTTTTGCGATATCGCATCGATGGGGCCATGGCGCACGGCTGCGAGCGCCTCGCCCAGCAGGCGAGCGCGCTGGCCGGCGGCTGGCAGATCGACGCCGTCGTTGCCGAAATCGAGCGTGTGGCCCCAACGCCGCTGAGCGTGATCGTGCGTGGCCCGAGCGGTACTGGCAAGGAGGTCATCGCCAGCGAGCTGCACCGCCTGAGCGGCAGGCGCGGCAAGCTGGCGGCCGTCAACTGCACCGCCCTACCCCAGAACCTGATCGAGAGTGAGCTATTCGGCTACAAGCGCGGCGCCTTCTCGGGTGCCGATCGTGACAAGCCCGGCCTCATCCGCCACGCCGATGGCGGCACGCTCTTGCTGGACGAAATCGGCGACATGCCGCTCGAAGCCCAGGCCAAGCTGCTGCGCGTGCTCCAAGCGCGCGAGGTGCTGCCGCTCGGCGCCACCACGCCCGAGCCCGTCGACGTGAGGGTGGTGGCGGCGACCCACCGCGACCTGGAGCGGCTGCAGCGTGAGGGTAAATTCCGCGAAGACCTGTTCGCGCGCTTGAACGAATACGCCGTGGAGCTACCCGCACTGCACGAGCGCAAGGAAGACGTCTATCTGCTCACGCGTACCTTCTTGAACCGCCACGGTGGACAGGCCAAGCGGCCGTCGTTCGCGTTCATGAGCGGCCTGCTGCACTACGACTTTCCGTACAACGTGCGCGAGCTGGAGGCCTGCATCAAGCGCGCACTAGCGCTCACGGATGGCGCCTCGCTCGAGCCGGAGGTGCTGCCCGAGACCGTGCAGGAGTCGATGAACGACTACGGCAGCGCGGGCGGCCGCCCGAGCCAACCGCCGGCCGACGACGAGACGCAGGGTGCGCCCGAGGAGCCCGAGCTACGCGAGCTGCTCCGCCGTCATCAGGGCAACGTCGCCGCCGTGGGTCGCGAGCTCGGCAAGGCCCGCATGCAGATCCACCGCTGGATGAAGCGCTACGCCATAGACATCACGGACTACCGTTCCGGCGACTGACGCCCGTCAGCCGATTGAATCAACAGGGAGGCGGTTAGGCGGGGAGACGAGAGAGAGAACAGGAAGGGTGGAAGGGTGGAAGGCGCGCGAGTGGATGCGGAGCATCCCCTCGCAGTGCTCCCGGGTACGCCTGGTGGTGTCGGGCTAACGAAGAGCCTCGATCGCGACCAGGCCCAACCCTGACCTTCCATTCTTCCACCCTTCCTGTTGATTCCCTCGCTCAGGGCCGTCCGCTTCTTGACATTGCCCCCCGGTGATGCGCGAAGCGCACCACCAAAACCTCCCCGCCTCCCCGCCTCCCTGTTTGCTCGTTCTGGGCGCAAAGGGTTGACGCGGGGGCCGGAACGACGCTAGCGAAACGCGGTTGCTCGCGGCGCGCGGGCTACGGAGACCCAGAGTTGGCCCAGAAACGCAGCACAAAAGGCTCGAACAAGAAGCGTGGTGGGGGAGCAGCGGACGAGGTCGAGACCCAAAACGAGGAGCTGACCGCGCTCCACGAGATCGCCCAGACCCGCTACCTCAACTACGCGCTGTCGGTAATCACCAGCCGCGCGCTGCCCGACGTGCGCGACGGTTTGAAGCCGGTGCAGCGCCGCATCCTGTACACGATGTGGCAGCAAGGCCTGCGGGCCGACGCCAAGCACCGCAAGTGCGCCAAGGTCGTCGGCGACGTGATGGGTAACTATCACCCGCACGGCGACGCCTCGATCTACGACGCGCTGGTGCGTATGGCCCAGCCGTTCAGCTTGCGCGCGCTGATGGTCGACGGCTCCGGCAACTTCGGCTCGCTCGACGGCGACCCGGCGGCAGCGTTCCGCTACACGGAGTGCCGGCTGGCGCCCCTTGCCCACGAGCTGCTGCAGGAAATCGAGCAAGACACGGTGCATTTTCGGCCGAACTACGACGGCACGAAATTCGAGCCCGTGGTCTTGCCGGCTGCCCTGCCCAACCTGCTCGTCAACGGCGCGACCGGCATCGCGGTCGGCATGGCCACCAACATTCCGCCGCACAACCCGGAAGAGGTCGTGAGCGCCGCCATCCGCCAGTTGGATGCGCTGGTCGAAGGCAAGCAGCTCTCGGCGCGCGAGCTGGCGCGTACCATCAAGGGGCCGGATTTTCCGACCGGCGGCCAGCTCGTTTCATCGAGCGAAGAGATCAAGCACGTCTACGAGACCGGTCAGGGCAGCCTCAAGCTGCGTGGCACGTGGAAGCTCTCCACTCCCACGAAGACCGGGCAAATCGTGCACATCACCAGCATTCCGTACACGGTGAACAAGGCCGACCTGGTCACGCGCATCGCCGACGTAGCGCTGGCCCGCAAAATGCCGCTGCTCGTCGACGTCAAAGACGTATCGACCGACGAGGTCTGCATCGAGCTCGAGCTGAAGAAGGAAGCCGACCCGTCCAAGGTGCTCGCCTACCTGTTCAAGCACACGCCGCTGCAAATCAACTTCGCGGTCAACATGACCTGCTTGGTGCCGACCGAGAACCCGGAGGTCGGCCGCCCCGAACGCATCGATCTGGCGCAGATGCTCTGGCACTTCCTGCACTTCCGCCTGGAGGTAGTGACGCGCCGCTTGGGCCACGAGCTCAAGGCACTGGCCAAGCGCATCCACACCCTGGAGGGCTTCGAGAAGGTCTTCGACGCGCTGGATCAGATCATCAAGATCATCCGCGCCTCCGAGGGCAAGTCCGACGCCGCCCAGAAGATCATGGTCAAGTTCAAGCTCGACGACGAGCAGACCGACGCTATCTTGGAGCTCAAGCTGTATCGACTGGCGCGCCTCGAGATCCTGGTGATTCAGAAAGAGCTCAAGGACAAGCGCAAGCGCGGCCGCGAAATCCAGGGCCTGCTGGAAGAAGAGGAGTCGCGCGGACGCTGGGGCATCGTGCGCCAGGAGCTCACGGACCTGCTCACGCGCTTCGGCAAGGAAGGCAAGCGCCGCACCCAGATTCAAGAGGTCCAGAGCGAGCAGGAATTCAGCGAAGAAGAGCTGATCGTCGCCGAGGACGCCTACGTGCTGGTCACGACCGACGGCTGGATCAAGCGCCAAAAAGAGGTCAAGGACATCACGGCCACGCGCCTGCGCGAGGGCGACGCCGTGCTGGCCTGCGTGGTCGGCTCGACGCGCGCCAGCATCGTGTACTTCTCGAATTTCGGCACCGCCTACAGCAGCCGCATCATCGACGTGCCCGCCACCAGCGGTTACGGTGAGCCGATTCAGAAGCTGTTCAAGCTCAAGGACGGCGAGCGCATCATCGCCGCCTTGTCGCTCGACCCGCGCGTGATCGGCGACATCTCCGAGCGTGAAGGCAAGCGTCCGAAGACGTTCGGCGTCGCCGCGACCAGCGACGGCTACTCACTGTCGTTCGGCTTGCTACCCTTCGTGGAGCCGAGCACCCGCGCGGGGCGTCGCTTCGCCAAGCCCGCCGAAGGCATGGAGGTCGTGGGCGCCGGCAAGGCCACCGGCGCCGAGCCGGTGCTCTGCGCCACCAAGCAAGGCCGCGTGCTGATCTCGCCGGTCAACGACATCAACTACCTGTCCGGCCCCGGCAAAGGCGTGGTCCTGATCAAGCTCGACGAGAAGGACGACGCCCTGATCGGTTTCATGGTCGCCAAGGACAAGAAGCAACCGCTGGTGCTGGAGAGCTCGAGCGGCGGCGAACGCAGCATCAGCGCGGCGGACTACAAGCCGACCGGCCGCGGCGGCAAGGGCCACGAAGTGCTGAAGCGCGGCACCTTCGTGCGCGCCGTCCCCCAACCTCCGGAAGCACCCGCTCCCCTCCCGGCCTAGTCGAGAGCCCGCATGGCAAGCAGCAAATACACCGGCGACGACATCCAGGTGCTCGAAGGTCTGGATCCAGTGCGTAAGCGCCCTGGTATGTACATCGGCGGCGTGGGCAGCGCCGGCCTCCACCACCTGGTTTGGGAGATCTTCGACAACTCCGTCGACGAGGCCATGAACGGCCACGCCTCCGAGATCTCGGTCACGCTGCACAAGGACGGGCAAAGCGTCACGGTCGTGGACAACGGCCGCGGCGTACCGGTCGATATGAACGCCAAGCTCAAGAAGCCGGCGCTCGAGATCGTGTACACGGTGCTGCACGCCGGCGGGAAGTTCGAGCAAGGCAATTACAAGACCTCGGGTGGTCTGCACGGCGTCGGCGCTTCCGTCGTGAACGCGCTTTCGAGCAAGCTGGTCGTCAACGTCAAGCGTGACGGGGCCGAGTGGCAGATGGAGTTCAAGCAGGGCAAGCCGACCGGCAAGCTCCAGAAGCTGGGCGCCGCGCGCGGCACCGGCACCAGCGTGTTCTTCAAGCCCGACCCGACGATTTTCCCCCGCATCGATTTCACCGCCGACACCATCCGCGAGCGCCTGGAGATCGCGAGCTTCTTGCATCGCGGCCTCAAGGTGCGCTTCAACGACGAAAACGCTGGCCAGAAGCACGAGTTCCTGCACGCCGAAGGTATCGTCGACTACGTGCGCAAGCTCACGCAGACCGCGCAAAAGAAGGCCGTCCACGAGCCGCCTTTCATGATCAACCGGGACGGCGACACTCGCATCGAAGCCGCCTTTCTGTGGACCGAAGCCACGGACGAGTCGCTGCGCAGCTTCGTCAACGGCATCCCCACGGCCTCCGGGGGCACGCACGAGAACGGCCTGCGCGCCGGCGTGGCCAAGGCCGTGCGCAACTACATCGACACGCACAACCTGGCGCCGCGCGGCGTGAACATCGCGGCCGAAGACATTCGCGAAGGCATGCTGGGCGTGCTGAGCGTGTTCATCGCCGACCCGCAGTTCCAGGGTCAGACCAAAGAACGCCTCAACAATCCGGAGCTGCAGTCGATCATCGACGGCGCCGTGCGCCCCGCGCTCGAGCAATGGCTGAATTCGAACCGCAGCGTCGCCGAGCAGATCGTGGCGCGCATCATCCTGTCGGCGCGCGCGCGTGAGGCCTCGCGTGCGGCTTCGGCCTCTGTGTCGCGCAAGACGGCCACCAGCGGCCGGCTGACCCTACCCGGCAAGCTCGCCGACTGCTTGTCGAACAATCGCGAAAACACCGAGCTTTTCATCGTGGAGGGCGAATCCGCGGGCGGCTCGGCCAAGCAGGGCCGCGATCGCAACAACCAGGCCATCTTGCCCCTGCGCGGCAAGGTGCTGAACACCGAAGGCCTGGCGCTGACCAAGGTGCTCGAAAACAAGGAGATCGCCGATCTGGTCACGGCGCTGGGCGGCGGGATCGGCCCAAGCTTCGACCTGACTCGCGTGCGCTACCAGCGCATCGTGCTGCTAGCCGACGCCGACTCCGACGGGCATCACATCACCACCTTGCTGCTCACGTTCCTGTACCGGCACATGCCCGAGCTGATGAAGCAGGGCCGCGTCTTCGTGGCCGTGCCGCCGCTCTACCGCATCGACATCGGCAAGGAGACGTTCTGGGCCGGCGACGACGCCGATCGCGATCGGCTGCTCAAGGAAAAGCAGAAGGGCAACGCCCGCGCAGAGATCACCCGCTTCAAGGGCCTGGGGGAGATGATGCCCAAGGTGCTGTGGGACACCACGCTCAATCCCAAGACGCGGCGCATGCTCAAGGTCGGCATTGCCGACGCGCTCGAAACCGATCGCATCTTCGGCGAGCTGATGGGTAAGGACGCTTCAGCCAGGTTTCACTTCATCATGGACCGCGCCGACGAAGCCGCTGACCTCGACGTTTGAGCGCTCGCCGACGAAAACTCAGGCCATCCGGCCGCCCGAAACCGTTCACGAGCCCGCCGGAAGGCGCCAGCACGAGCCTCGCCCACCTCCAGCAACTCTCGAAATTCCCAGGATTTTTGCCGATTCCCAGCCTGACGTTGCCCCAGCTTGAGGGCTGCCCTGGTCTGGGCTAACGCGAGGCCCGGCTTTGCAGCTTTCACCCCGAGAAAACTCGATCTCCGTGCGCCCGTTCTTCGTCGTCTTTGCTGTCTTGGCTCTGCTGCTGCTGCTGCCAAGCGCGGCCACTGCACAAACGGCGGGTCCTGGTGACGCGGCGTCGGCTCCGCCCGCCAACGCGCCATTGCCGCAGAGCGAAGCCGAGCTGGCTCGTGGCCTGCCCATCCTGCGCATCCTGGTGTCGGGCAACCGCCGCATCACGCCCGAGGACGTGGTGACTTACCTGCGCGAGCGCAGCGGGCAAGAGTTCTCGCCCGAGGCGCTGACCCAGGACGTGCGCGAGCTGTACGGCTCGGGCTTCTTCGACGACATCGAGGTGGACCTGGAGCGGGTCGAAGAGGGCGTGGTGCTGCGCTTTCAGGTGCGTGAGCGCCCGAGCGTCAGCACGGTCAGCTTCGAGGGCAACACCGAGATCGACAACGAAGAGCTCACCGAGGCCATCGAGCTCAAGTCCAACACCATCCTGAGCCCGCCGGCCATTCGCCGCAGCATTCAGAAGATTCGCGATCTATACGCCGAGAAGGGCTTCTTCTTGGCCGAGGTGGATAGCGAGACCATCCCCCGTAAGAACAACGAGGTGGAGGTCAAGTTCAAGGTGCGCGAGCAGGGGCAGGTCAGCGTCAAGCGCGTGACCTTCATCGGCAACGAGCACATCTCGACCGACGAGCTGCGCGGCCTGATGTTCACCGGCAATCCGGGGCTGCTGGCCTTCGGCTCTGGCGGCCCGTTTCGCCAGGATGCATTCGAGCGCGACGTCGCGGTGATCAGCGCCACGTACTACGACCGCGGCTTTCTGGCCGTGGCCATGAGCACGCCGCGCATCATGCTCACGCCGGATCGCACCGGCATCGAGGTCACCATCACCATCGATGAAGGCCCGCGTTACAAGATCCGCCAGCTGCGGGTCTACGAGCGCGGCGAGGGCGGCAAGGAAGTCGACCCGATCGACGGGCGCCGCAACCTGCGCATGATGGTGAGCGCCAAGTCCGGCGATTATTTCAACCGCGCCGCGCTGCTCGAAGACCTGCAGGCCATCCGCACGCTGTATCGCGACCACGGCTACGCCAACGTCGACGCCAACCCGCAGACCCAGCTCGACCCGGCCACCAACGAGGTGGACGTGATCGTGCCGGTCGAGCGCGGGCCGCTGGTGCACTTCGAGCGCATCGAAATGCGCGGCAACGGCAAGACTCGCGACAAGGTGATCAGGCGCGAGCTCGAGATCGCCGAAGGCGACAAGTTCAGCGAAACGCTGCTGGAGCGCAGCAAGCGCCGCGTGAATGCGCTCGGCTACTTCGAGCGCGTCGACGTGTCGATGGAGCAAGGCTCGGCGCCCGACAAGATGAACGTGTACCTCGAGGTCGCCGAGCGTCCGACCGGTACCTTCCAGGTGGGCGCCGGCTTCTCGAGCGTCGAGAACTTCATCGCCACGGCCCAGATCCAGCAGGCCAACCTGTTCGGCAACGGCCAGAGCCTGTCGCTGCAGGGCCAGTTTTCCAGCCTGCGACAGCTGGTCAACGTTCACTTCTTCGAGCCGTACTTCCTCGACAGCAAGTTCAACGCCAGCATCGATCTGTACGACCAGCAGCGCTATTACACCGACTTCGCGCAGGCCAGCATCGGCGGCGGTCTCAGCTTCGGTTACCCGCTGATCGAGCCCGAGCTCACGGCCACGCTATCCTACACGGGCCAGATCGACGACGTGTCGACCGACTCGCAGCCACCGCTGCTCGGCACCTCGAATAACGTCAGCGTCTTTCAACGGCTGCCGCTCGCCAACCTGTTCAACGACGGCCTCACCTCCAGCATCCGCCCCGGGCTCACCTACGACACGCGCGACAACCGGCTGTTTCCGACCTCCGGCATCTACGTGTCGGGATCCAGCGAGTTTGCCAGCAGGTTCCTGGGCTCCGAGAACGAGTTCATTCGCCACCGCCTGACGGGGCGCTTCTACTACCCGCTGTTCTGGGGTCTCGTGCTCAAGCTCAACACCGAGTTCGGACACGTCACGAGCCCCTCCAAGGAAGGCGTCCCGATCTTCGCGCGCTTCTTCCTGGGCGGCATCTACGACGTCCGCGGCTTCGAGTTCCGCAGCATCGGCCCGCGCCTGCCGCTCACCACCTCGACCGATCCCAACAGCCCGCCGGTGTTCCAGGGCGCCAATATCGGCGGCAATTTGCAGTACTTCCAGAACTTGGAGCTGGAGTTCCCGATCGTCGAGTCGGTGGGCCTGAAGGGCGTGCTCTTCACCGACGCCGGCAACGCCTGGAACTTGGAGGACGTCTACTGCGAGGCTGCAGGCGGCGTCCCGTACAAGGCCGTCAACCCGTGTTTCGAGGGAATTTCCAGCCTGGCGCACATGCGCGCGTCCTACGGCTTCGGCTTCCGTTGGTTCTCGCCGCTGGGCCCGCTACGCTTCGAGTGGGGCTTCCCCTTCTCACCGCTCCCCTACGAGGAGTCGTCCAAATTCGAGTTCACCATCGGCAACTTTTTCTGATGCCTGAAAGCGACGCGCGCGACATCCAGCCCGAGGCGCCTGCCACTCCCCGCGTCAGCGGAGAGCAGCAGATCGGTAGCGGCTTGCCCGCCGACAGGCCACTGCCGCTGAGCAGCACGCGCAGCGTGCAAGCGGGGCCGGACAGCGCCGTCGTGTCAGAGCCGGGTGACACGTTGATCTCGGCTGGTAAGCCTGCAGAGCGCTGGGAGCTCGTGCTCGAGGACCGCATCGGAGTGATCGATGCCCGCCTCCAAGAGCTCGAGGCCCGGCTGTCTGGTTTGGAGCGCAAGCGTCTGCGCGAAGCGCCGGTGGCCAGGCCCAAGCCATGGCTGTGGATCGTGTTTTTGGTCGCGGTAGCGGTCGTTTTTCAACTGCTGCGCTGGGTGCGTTAGCCACAAAGCTGCGGAGACACGGACGCGATCCGCACGGGATAGAAGTCGATGCAAGACGAACCGAGAGAGCCTCACCAGGCAGAGCAACCGATCAGCATTCAAGACGAGATGCGCACGTCGTATCTCGACTACGCGATGAGCGTCATCATCGGTCGCGCCATCCCCGACGTGCGCGACGGTCTGAAGCCCGTCCATCGCCGCATCCTGTACGCGATGCGCGACTTGAACCTGTCGCCAGGCGGTTCCTACAGCAAGTGCGCCAAGGTCGTCGGCCAGGTGCTGGGCAACTACCACCCGCACGGCGACGCAGCCGTTTACGACGCGCTGGTGCGCATGGCGCAGGATTTTTCCATGCGCCACATGCTGATCGACGGCCAGGGCAACTTCGGCTCGGTCGACGGTGATCCCGCGGCTGCTTACCGTTACACCGAGTGCCGCTTGGCGCGCATTTCGACCGAGCTTCTCACCGATATCGACAAGGCAACCGTCGACTTCTCGCCCAACTTCGACGAATCGACGGAAGAGCCGGACGTGCTGCCGGCGCGCTTCCCCAACCTGCTGGTCAACGGCTCGGGCGGCATCGCGGTCGGCATGGCCACCAACATCCCGCCGCACAACCTGTCGGAAGTGATCGATGCGACGGTGCACCTGATCGGCGACCCCACCTGCAGCGTGGCTGACCTGATGAAGCACATCGCGGGCCCGGACTTTCCGACCGCCGGTATGATCTACGGCCGTGCCGGCATCGCGCAGGCCTACCTGACCGGCCGCGGTAGCGTCGTGATGCGCGCGCGCACCGAGGTGGAGAAGGTAACCGGCAGCGCGGACCGCGAGCAGATCGTGGTCACCGAGATCCCGTATCAGGTGAACAAGGCTCGCCTGCACGCCAAGATCGGCGAGCTGATGCGTGACAAGCGCATCGAGGGCATCCGTGAGGCGCGCGACGAGAGCGACCGCGACGGCATGCGGCTGGTGCTGGAGCTGAAGAAGGACGTTTTCCCGACGGTGGTGCTGAACCAGCTCTACCGCATGACGGATCTGCAGACGTCGTTCGGCATCATCAATCTGTCGATCGTCGACAGCCGACCGGCGGTGCTGGATCTGAAGGAGACGCTGCGGCTGTTCGTGGAGCATCGCCGCGACGTCGTCAGCCGTCGCACGCGCTTCGAGCTGGCGAAGGCCGAAGGTCAGCGCGACCTCGTCGAAGGCCTGGGTATGGCCATCACCGAGGTCGACCTGGTGATCAAGACCATCCGCGAGTCACGCGACCCCGAGGTAGCGATGACGGCCCTGATGGCGCTGCCGCTCAAGGGTCTGGAGGCGTTCGTGATGCGCGCCGGTCGCCCGGAAGCGGAGATCGAGCTCGCCAAGGCCCGCGGCGAATACCGACTGTCGGAGCGACAGGCCAAGGCCATCCTGGAGATGCGCCTGGCGCGCTTGACCGGCTTGGAGCAGGAGAAGCTGGCCGCCGAGTACGGCGAGCTATCCGAAGAGATCGCGCGGCTGCGCGCGATCCTGGCCGACGAAAAGGTGCTGATGGCGCTGATCGTCGGCGAGCTCGAAGACGTCAAGGCGAAGCACGGCGAGAAGCGCCGCACCGAGATCGTCGACAACGAAGCCGAGATTCAGATCGAGGACCTGATCCAAGAAGAGGACATGGTCGTCACCATCTCGCATACCGGTTACATCAAACGTACGCCGGTCTCGACGTATCGCGCGCAAAAACGCGGCGGTAAGGGCAGTAGCGGTATGGAGGCGCGCGACGACGACTTCGTCACGCAGCTGTTCGTCGGCAGCACGCACAGCTTCATCTTCTTCTTCTCGACCAGCGGTAAGCTGTTCGTGAAGAAGGTGTACGAGATCCCGCTGGCGGCACGCGGCGCCAAGGGCCGCGCCATCGTCAACTTCCTCGAGCTGGGTCCGGAGGAGAAGGTCGCCACCATCGTTCAGGTCAAGGCCATCGAGGCCGGCTGGTACGTGACGACCGTCACGCGCAGCGGTCAGATCAAGAAGACCGAGATCATCGAGTACGAGAACTATCGCGACAAGGGCATCATCGGCGTCAAGGTCGTGGAGGGCGATTCGCTGCTCAGCGCCATCGTCACCGACGGCAAGGCCGAGTTCTTGATCGCCACCAAGCAGGGTCAGTCGATCCGCTTCGACGAGCAGCTGGTGCGACCGATGGGTCGTGGTGCTGCCGGCGTCAAAGCCATCGATTTGGTCGAGGGCGACGAGGTGGTCGGCCTGGCTCGCACCGAGCCGGAGCGCCAGTTCGTGCTGGCGGTTTGCGAGCGGGGCTACGGCAAGCGCACCCCGCTGGAGGAGTTCCGCGCCCAGAACCGCGGCGGCAAGGGCATCATCCTGATCGAGTGCAGCGACCGCAACGGTCCGGTGGTGGGCATCGCCATGGTCAAGCCCGAGGACGAAGTGATGCTGATCACCGACCGCGGGCAGACCATCCGCACCCCCGTCGAGGGCATCCGCGAAACGGGCCGCAACACGCAGGGGGTCAAGCTGATGAGCATCGGCGACGACGAGCGCGTGGTCGCGATCGAGCCGATCGGTGAAGTCAGCTCGCCAGGGCTCGACGAAGACCCGGGCGTCGAAGGCGAAGCCAGCGTCGAGGGCGGAGCGGGCGTCGAAGGCGAAGCCAGCGTCGAGGGCGAAGCGCCCGGCGACGGCTCGGAACCGGAAAGCTCCGCACCCGAGGGCGGCGGTGGCGACGAAGAAGCGTAAGCCGGTCAAGGCGGGACCGGCGGAAGCGCTGGTCCTGTACAAGCTGATCCGCAAGCGCCACTCGGATGCGCACTGCGAGCTCGAGCACCGAAATCCCTTCGAGCTGCTGGTGGCGACGGTGCTATCGGCCCAAAGCACGGACGTGATGGTCAACAAGATCACGCCCGAGCTGTTCCGGCGCTGGCCCGGACCAGCGCAGCTGGCCAAAGCCGACCCCGCCGCCGTCGAGCAGGTGCTGTCGAAGATCGGCATGTTCCGGCAGAAGACCAAGAACGTCGTCGGGCTCTCGAAGCTGCTGGTAGAGCGGCACGCTGGAGACGTGCCGCGCACGCTGGCGGAGCTCGTCGTGCTACCGGGCGTCGGGCGCAAGACCGCCAACGTGGTGCTCGGGGTCGCCTTCGGCAAACCCGAGGGCGTCGTGGTCGACACGCACGTGCAGCGCATCAGTCAACGGCTCGGCTTGACCACTCACACCGAGCCGGTCGAAATCGAGCAAGATTTGATGCGACTGTTCGAGCCCAAGCTGTGGGATCCGCTGTCGCACACGCTGATCTTTCACGGTCGGCGCATCTGCACCGCGCGCAAGCCCGCCTGCGCGGCCTGCCCTGCCCAAGAGCACTGCCCCTGCGCTTTTCAGGCCGAAAACGTCGGCCGCAAGCCGAGCCGTCCCCGGCGTGCGGCCCCTAGCCGAGATTGACTTTCATTTTCAGGTAGCTAGGCTCCAGCCGGCTCATGTCCCGCCGTCTTGTGCAGAGCACGCTGGCTCTCGGGCTCGCCTCGTGGGATTTGCCGCTGCTGCTCGTGGCCGCGCTGCTGGCGGGCTGCGGCGCTTCGCCCATCCCGAGGCCCACCGCGGCCGACGCCACGCGCGCCAGCGCACACTTTCCAGACGTCACGCTGAGCGAGCTGGAGCAGGGGCGCTCGCTCTACGTCAGTCGCTGCGGTAGCTGCCACATTCTCAAACGCCCGAGTGAGCTGGCGCCGGATCGCTGGCAGGGCGAGGTGAGCGAGATGCGCGAGAAGAACGGCGTCAAGCTGAGCGACGTCGAAGCGCGCGCCATCGTGCGCTACCTGACGACCGCCGCTACGTCTGGCTGAGCGCCGCGATCACCTCGCGCGGGGCCTGCACCAGCTCGATCAGGACGCCCTGCCCCGACTCCGGCTTGTCCGGGCTCGGCTTGGGATGAATGAAGCACACGTCGTGGCCGGCAGCACCGGGACGGATGCCTCCGGGAGCAAACCGCACGCCGCGCTCTTCGAGGTAGGCGTACGCGGCACGCAGGTCGTCCACCCACAGGCCCAGGTGATTCAGTGCCGGCTCGTGCACGCGCGGCACTCGGTCCGCGTCGAGCGGTTGCATGAGGTCCAGCTCCACGCCGAGCCCGGCGGGGCCCAGGCGCAGAATGTCTTCGGCCACGTTCTCGGCCGCGCTTTGGTAGTCGCCGACTTTGGTCACGCCGAGCAGCTCGCACCACAGCCATCGCAGCGGCGCGCGATCCAGGCCACCGATCGCGACCTGCTGCAGGCCGAGCACGCGAAACGGACGCGACGGGTCCGGCATGGGCGACCTAGGGGACGCGGACCTGGACGCCCAAGCTGAGCTCGAGCTCGGTGTGAATGTAGCGCAGCACACCGGTGGTGAGGCCGCCGTGCACGTACATGCCCACGTAGCGAGCGAAGTCGTACTGCGGGCCCACGGCCAGGTGGAACAGCAGATCGGTCTTGTACTCCGGGGACGTGCGCACGCCCGTGGCCTCGTCCGTGAACTGCCAGTCTTCAGAACCCTCACCCGCCTCTACTTCGGCGCCAACCGCTGGCTCGACGAAGACTTTGAACTTCGAATCGTTGCTCGTGTAGATGCGCGCGCCAGCGCCGAACGCCAGCAGCGGCTTGGTGTTGGTCTGCTCCTCACCCGACAGCCCGAAGCGAGCCCAAACGTAGGGCTCGATGAAATCGAGGGGCGCAAAGCTGACGGCTAAGTCCAGGGCCGGTGGCGCCCAATGCCCGCACAGCTTCTGCTCATCCTTGTCCGCTTTTTCGGGATCGGGCTGGCGGCAGAACGGCGATTCGTCGTAGCGGAACACCATGCGGTAGCCGGCGACGATGCCGACGCGGAGGCCGAACTGCATCCCGTGAGCGAAGATCTCTTCCTCGGCAGCGCCGGCGGCCTGCTCCTCGGCGCCGGCCGGCGCCGGCTCCGCGCTCGGC
>DATDEV010000775.1:0-2459 GCA_036522995.1 Polyangiaceae bacterium | reverse complement strand
GCCGATGCCACGCCGCAGAGCCGCGCACTGGTGTTCGCAGTATCGCCGATCACCGTGTAGCTGAGCGCCTTGGAGCTGCCGATGTAGCCGGCGACCAGCGGGCCGGTGTGGATGCCGATGCCCATGGCGAGCGCGGGGTGGCCCTCCTCCATGCGCGTGCGGTTGAACTTGCCGAGCACTTCCATCTGCTCGAGCGCGCACTCCACGCTGCGCACCGCGTCGTCCGGATGAACGACAGGCGCGCCCCACAGAGCCATGATGCCGTCGCCCATGAACTTGTCGAGCGTGCCTTCGTGCTTGAACAGCACCTCGACCATGAGCTCGAAGTAGTCGTTGAGCATCTCGACGATGCCGGCCGGATGCGCGCCGTCGCTCATGCGCGTGAAGCCACGAATGTCCGAGTTGAACACCGTGCACTCCTCGACCAGCTGCCCGCCCTTCTTGACCTCCAGCTCGCCCGACATGACGCGCTGCGCGACGTTCGGCGAGAGCAGGCGGCTGAAGCGCTCACGATTGACGATCTCCTGCTCGATCTTGCGGCCCAGGATGTTGATCTCGATGAACATCGCCGCTTGCGTGGCGATGGCAGTCACGATCTCCATGTCCTTGGGTTGAAACTGCGCCAAGGTCTCGCTGTCGAGCCACAGCACCCCGAGGATCTCGTCGTTGTGCAGCAGCGGCGCCACGATGGCGGAGCTGATGCGATTCAAGATCATGCTCTTGCCCTTCGACGCCGCGAAATCCATGGCCGCGTCGTGGGTGAGCACCGTGGCGCGCTCGCGGATCACGTGATTCATGATCGTCGAGGACACCGGGATCGGCTGGTTGGTGCCGTCGCGGCGCTGGCTGGCGCCGGGCACTAGCTGTCCGTCGTTGGCCTTGAGGAAGATGACGCCGCGGTCGGCACGCACGAACTTGAAGATGGTGAGCAGGATCTTGTTGAGCAGGCTGGGCAGATCGCGCTCGAGCGCAATTTCCCTCGATAGCTCGTGCGACAGGCGCAGCCGCTCGTAGTCAGCGGCCAGCTGCTGGGTGTTGCCGGACACGTTGTCGTACGGCAAAAAGCCCTTCTGGGTCGCCGCGATCTGCGTGCCGATCTGGCGCGCCTTGTCGTTGATGTCGACGTTGGCGGTGGGCAGCGCCGCCGTCATGCCGGGCGGGGGCGCCTGCAGCGCGACGGGCTGGAAGCCTGCGGCCGGCGTGGCGCTCAGCTGTTGGGGGCTGCCGAGCGGCGTCAGCGGTTGAGGGGCCGAAGCGTAAGCCCCAGGCGCACCGACCGTGGAGGGAGCGCCCATGCTCGAGGGCCCAGCTTGCTGCCAGCCCGACTGCGGCGGGTGCTGGCCTTGGAAGGGCGCGCCCTGCTGTGGGTAGCCGCCCGATGGCGTGGGCATGGGGCGCCCGCTACCGTCGTCGTAACGCGCCCGTGTCTGCCCGAGCGCGATGTCGTCGCCGTGTCGCAAATCGCGTTCGCCCGCGACCCGCTCACCGTTGACGTACGTTCCGTTGAGGCTACCCAGGTCCCGTAGCGTGAAACCATTGGACCGGCGCTCGATGATGCAGTGCTCTTTCGAGACGATCTTGTCGAGGAGCTGAACGGTGTTGGAGGGATGACGCCCGAGCGAGTTGTGATCGCGCAGCTCGACCACCTGTTGGCCTTCAGGGGAAACGAGCAGGATTCGGGCCATGCCAGCCAGGCAGGCTAGCTGTGCCCGGCCGGTGGCACAAGGGGGCGCAAGTGCGGCGGAAACCCTTGGGTCCTGGGAGCCCAGCGCCCCGGTGACGGCGGGCGCATAGCCCCAAACCCAATGACGGACACTCGTGGTGTTTCGGCCGGCGGTGCATTCGGCCAAGCGACTCATGGGCAGCCTCGGCAATACGCAATACCCGGCGGGTAGGCTGGGCGAGACGAGGCGCGCGAGATTCTGGGACTCGGTCGGCGGTCTCCGGTGCGCGCTGGTCGCGGCGCGGAGCGGTTGCATCACCCACCCCGATGCGACGACACGGCTCTTGGAGTGTGCGCTGCTCACTAGCGTCGTTGCGATCAAGTGGCTGCGAGAACTGACGGCGCATCGCCTCCGACCAGGTGGTCGAGAACGCTGGCGCATCGCGTCCCAGGCAGTGGAGGTGTGAGCAGCAAAGCGGCTTTGTCGGGTCGGTGCACACCTTACTGCCACGTGGGCGTGTGTGGCTCGGTCAGCAGAATCACCCGCGGAAGCGCCGCGCTCACTTGGCAGGGGCGACGCTCGACTCCATTGCTTTGTCAGTGCACCAAGTCGTAAGCGCCACGGCCGAAGACCTCCAACAGCGCCCTATCAAGCGCGGCGGCGCCGCCGCTGGCGACCTGCTGGTGGCGCTGCGGCGAGGCCAGCAGGGCCTGACGCTCGAAACGGCCGCTGACCCTCGAGCTCAGCGCGCTCGCTGCTGCGAAGCAAGTCGGCCTGGGGGCCGGTATTATGCAA
>DATDEV010000774.1:0-8562 GCA_036522995.1 Polyangiaceae bacterium | reverse complement strand
ATTCACCTTCGGCAGCATCACGTCGAGAATCACCAGGTCGACGCCACCAGCCGCCGCGCGCGCCAGGCCGTCCTCGCCGTCGGCGGCTACTTCAACGTCGTAGCCCTCTGCCTCCAAATTCATGCGCAGGCCGAGTGAGATGCTCTCGTCGTCCTCCACGATCAGGATGCGCTTCTTGCCGTTCGCTTGAGCCACCTACCACCCACTTAGTGCCGGGTGCCAGCAGCAGCAACCGCTAATACGGGCGAATCCGCTGGAACTCCGGCGCTGGCCGACGAAAGAATGCGCCCCGTGCCGTCCCCCCCGCCCTTGCCGCGCTTCAGCTTGGCCGCCGCATGCCTCGCGCACGCCGCCATTCTCTCGAGCGCAGCCCTCACGCTGCCGTGGCGTTCGGGCACGAGCTTCGCGCTGCTGCTCGGTGTGCTCACTGCGCTGCACGTGACAACCGGGGTGGCTGCGCTCGTCGGCAGGCGAGAGTGGCTGGTTTGGAGCTGGCGAGCGCTCTCGCTTTCGTCCCTGATCGCGTTCGCGGTCTTGGCGTGGTGGATGGCCGCCACTGCTATCTACGTCTCTTACCTCTACCTGAGGCTGGGCTCGACTGTCGCGACCGTGATCGGCGCTGCGGCCGTCGCCACCGCCCTCCTGACCCTGCCCATCGCGATCTGGGGCGCTATTCAGACGACGCCGCCCCGCGCGCGTTCTGCCAAGCGCATCGGCACCGGCGTACTGACGCTGCTTGCCCTGGCGGTGCTGACTCTGCCGCTCGCCGCGAGCGCCGCGCGCGGCGAGCGCGTGACGCGCGCCAGCGCCCAGGTCACGACGGACCTGAGCAGCGTGCTCGAAGCACACATCAGGCAACCAGCCGCCGGCGAGTGGCGAACGGTGGCCGGCGCGGGCCCCGCGCGCTGCAGCGAGCCCGTCTCGGCCGAGCACTTGACGCTTTTGGTTGCTTACGTCCACCGCACCAAGGGTGCGCGCTCGATCTGCTTGCAGGCCAGCAGCGGAAGCAAGTTGCGCGCGCGTTTTCGCAGCTTTCTGGCGCGCAAGGCCCGGCCCGGCTCGACCGTGGTGATCGACTTGGTGCGCACCGTCAAACCCCTCGAGGCTAGTTTTCCGCTGCTCGACGCGCTCGAGCTCAGGCCCGGCCTGGACGGCGTGTGCGACGAGCGACGCTGCCTTCCCGCCTGGCAGCTCACGCTGGCGGATGCGTTCGCGGAGAATCACCCCCTGCCGAGCGTGCCCGACGTGAGCTACGGCTTCTCGGCAGAGGCAGTACGGGGCGCGCTCGGCGCCAGCGCAGCAGAACGAGACCTGGGCATCACGGGCCTGCAGCGCATCGAGAGCGATAGTTTTTCGGCTGACGAGAGCGGCGTGCATCGCCTGATACGAACGCGCGCGACGCCGCCAGCCCTCAGCAAGCAAGGGGTGGAGCGCGCCGTCGCCAGCGCGCAGCGCTACATCGTGAAGGCCCAGAAACGCAACGGCTCCTTCCGCTACGCGCTCGATCCCAAGACCGGCACTCAGGACAGCGCCACCTTGAACCTGCCGCGCCAGGCCGGCACGACCTACGCGCTGTGTGAGCTCGGCGAGCCAGGCGCGGTGAAGCGCACCGTCAAGCTAGCGCTGGAACCGTTCGCCAAGACGGAGGTCGATCTAGGGAGCTACTCGGCGCTGTCCCAGGGCGGCGACCTGGGTATCGGCAAGAGCGCGCTGCCGCTCCTGGCCATGCTGCGCTGCCGCAGCCTGGTTGGCGACGACAACGATCGCCTGATCGGGCAGCTCGGCCGGCATATCCTGCGTATGCAGCGCGATGACGGCAGCTTCTACCCCGCCTTCGACCCCAAGCTGAAGCGCGGCGTCGGCGATCACGAGGCGGTCTACGCCGCCGGTCAGGCCGTGCTGGCGCTGGTGCTGCTCGAGCAGCAGCGCGCCGCGCTGGTGGGCAGCGCTGCCGAGCCGCTGCCGGAGCCTGCTCGGCTCAAGTCGGCCCTGGATCGCGCCATGAGCTACTACGCGGGGCCCTACTGGCCGACCCCAGCGCGCGACTTCTTCTTCTTCGAAGAGGGCTGGCACTGCCTGGCCGCGCGCACGGCACTGAGCTCACACCGGCACGACGGCTACGAGCAGCTGTGCATCGACTACGTGAGCTCGCGGCTGCGTTACGTGACGCGCGCGGCGGACACCAGCGAGCCCAACTTCGTCGGCGGCTACGGCGTCAGCGATCTATTCCCACCGCGCAACACCGCCACGGCCGGCATGGGTGAAGCCCTGAATGCCAGCATCACCATCAAGCGCAAGCGCGGAGAGCCAGTCGAGCGCGAGCTGGAAATCCTGCGCGATTTGGTGACGTTCCTGCTGCGCGCCCAGTGGACCGAAGCCGGCTGCTACGCCTGCCGCCAGCCGCACCGCGTCGTGGGGGGCTTCTCGCAGCAGCTCGCGTCGCCCAGCATCCGCATCGATTACGTCCAGCACGCCATGGCCGCCATCGGTCACGGCTCCAAGCTCCTCGGCCTCATGTAACGTCCCCGCAAGTCTCCCTGATTTTTTCACAGGGAGATCGGGAGATCGGGAGTCGTGCGAGATCTTTTTTGGGCGCCGCGGCGGTCCGGCATTTGCGTCGCGCTGAGCGGCAAAATTTCGCACTCTACGTTGCGAGACAGCGCGACGCGATCGACGAAACGGCGCGGCGCCCAAGCTGCTCGCTCGCAGGACTCCCGACCTCCCGAACTCCCTGTTAATTCTCGCAGGTTCTCGCTGGGAGGCATCAAGACGGAAGCAACCCAAGGCGGCCTACGGGCGTTTGACGTCGGGGTGCTCGTTGTAGAAGGCGTCGAGCGACTCTTTGGTGATGCGTAGCGCCACCAGCCCGTCAGCCTTGAGCTTGGCCTGGCAACCCAGCCGCGAAGTGAGCTGCACGTCGAAGGCCTTGTCGAGAATGTCCTCCTCGTCCTCCTCGGCTTCGCTGAGCAGGGCGGCGCCCTCTTCCACGTAGACGTGACAGGTGCTGCAAGCACACACGCCGCCGCACGCGCTGCCCTCGGGGGCGTCGATTTTGCGCGCTGCGTCCAGCAGAGAGGTGCCGAGCGGCACCTCCACTTCTAGATTTTGATCGATGAAGCGGACCTTGGGCATCGGGTAAACGGGGCTTTCGGAGAAAACGCGCGGCGCTCAGCTGCCTTCGCCGCGATGGCGCGCGACGTGGGCATCGACGCCCGCCGCGTGCTGAACACTGTGCTCGACCTCGCGCAGATTGCGGCCGGCGATGGCCTGGGCCACGGCGCGATTCATGCGCCGACCTGCCCATTCGTGGGTGACGTGATCGAGCGCGTCGACGGCCGCCTGCACGGGCGAAGCGGAGCGCGCGTCGCGGATCGCTTCCCGCAGCGCAGTCACGGCGCGGTCCACGTCGGCACGCTCGCTGCCTTCCAGTAGATCGGCGTCGGCAGCCAGACCCTTCTCGGTCGCCAGCAGGACGCGCTCGCCTTCGACGCACACCTCGACCAACCGCCGACGCTCCAAGTCCTGCTCACCGTGGTCGAGCGCGTCGATCAACATGCGCTCGACGTCGTCGTCGGTGAGACCGTAGCTGGGCTGCACTTCGACCTGTTGGCTGATGCCGGTCGTCGTTTCGCGCGCGCTGACCTTGAGCAAGCCGTTCTCGTCGACGTGCAGCTCCACCTCGAGCCTGGCCATGCCGGCTGGTAACGGTGGAATGCCGCGCAGCGAGAAGCGCGCCAGCGAGCGACAGTCGGCAGCCAGCTCGCGCTCGCCCTGCACGACGTGCAGCTCGAAGCCGGTCTGGTTGTCGGCGTAGGTGGTGAAGGTGGCGCGGGCACCGGCCGGGATCGTGGTGTTGCGAGGCAGGATCTTGTCCACGCCGCCGCCCATGGTCTCGATGCCGAGCGACAGCGGCAGCACGTCGAGCAGCAGCACGTCGCCGTCGTCGCGCGTCAGCAAGTCGGCCTGCAGGGCAGCGCCGTAGGCGACCACCAGCTCCGGATCCAGCTCGCAGCGTGGCGCCTGCCCGAACAGCTCTGCCACGTAGCTCTGCACACGCGGCACGCGGGTCGAGCCGCCGACCAGAATCACTCCGTCGAGCGCGGACGCTTCGATGCCCGCGTCACGCAAGGCACGCCGACAGGCCTTGCCGGTGCGCTCCAGCAGCGGCGCGATCAGCAGGTCGAGCTCGGCGCGGGAAAGCCGGGCTTCGATCGTGCGCTCGCCCTTGGCCGGCAGCTCGATGCTGGCTTCGGTGGCGTCCGTCAGCGCATGCTTCAGCTCGCGCGCCGCCGACAGCGCCAGCGCCACGACCTCCGGCGCCGACGCCCCCGAGGCGCCCATCTGCGCGAGCAAGCGCTCCGCGATGGCGCGGTCCATATCGTCACCACCGAGCGCGCTATCGCCGCCGCTGCTCTTGACCTGGAACACGCCGTCTTCCAGCAGAAGCACGGTGATATCGAAGGTACCGCCGCCCAGGTCGTAGACCGCGAACAGGCCGTCTTGCTTCTGCTCGAGCCCGTAAGCCAGCGCCGCCGCGGTCGGCTCGTTCAACAGCCGGAGCACCTCGATGCCCGCCAAACGCCCGGCGTCCTTCGTCGCCTGGCGCTGCGCGTCGTCGAAGTACGCGGGCACCGTGATCACGGCACCGCCGACGCTGCGCAGCTGATCGACCGCGCTCTGCCGCAAGCTCTTGAGGATCTCGGCGCTGACCTCGACCGGCGTCAGCTGGCGCGAGCCGACGTCGAAGCGCACGCTGCGCGCCTGCTCCTCGTCCTGCGGCGCCGCGAACTTGTAAGCCCCGAGCCGCTCGGTCTCGGGGTCGCGCGCGTCGCGGCCCATGAAGCGCTTGACGCTGGCGATGGTATGCTGGGGATCGCGCGTGAGCTGCGCCTTGGCCGCGCGCCCCACCAAAACCGTGCCATTTTTCGCGTAGTGCACCACGCTGGGCAAGAGCGGGGCGCCATCGCAAGTCGTGAGCGCCGTCGCTGCACCGTCGCGCACGTAGGCCACGATCGAATTGGTCGTGCCCAGATCGATGCCGATCGGGCGCGGCGCGGCTTTGGGGTCGAAGATGTCGAGCAGCATGGCCGCTAGCAGGAAAGGCCTGACGAGCTCACAGCTCGTCGAGCGCGGCTCCCGCCTCCTCCTTCAGCCGCCGCAGGTAGCGCAGGTCACCCAGCAGCTTCAGCACGCGCTCCACCGGCACCGGCTCCTCCGAAAAGGCATCAGCCATGTGCTCGGCAGCGTCCTCGGCCCGCTCGTCGGCGTTGGCCGCGATGTGCTCGATCTTGGGCTTGTCGCGCGCGCGGCGAGCCAGCGAAAGCGCCTCGCGTTGCTCCATGACCTGCATCAGCAGCGCCGGCTCCGGCTTGGGCTGATTCGTCTCGGTCACTGCGCTGCCCAGCTGCTCCAGCAGCGCTTCGGCGCGCGAGATCGGATCGCGTAGCTTGCGAAAGGCCTCGTTGACCGAGATGGCGCGGCTCAGCGCCTCGCGCCGCTCACTCGATGGTCGACCGGCGTAGCGATCGGGATGAAGTGCGCGACTCAGGTCGCGGTGGCGCTTCTCTAGCTCCTGCTCGTCCAGCGCAAACAGCACTGGCACGCCGAGCAGCTCGAACGGCGATGTCATCGGTCTCGAACCTCCAACCGCTGGCGGCTACTTCACGGTGAATGAGTGGCCGCAACCGCACGAAGTGGCTTCGTTCGGATTCCGGAACTTGAAGCCTTGGAACATCAAGGTCTTCTCGTAATCGAGCATCGAGCCGGCCAGGTAAACCAGGCTCTTCTTGTCGACGTAGAACTTCACGCCGTCCTGCTCGTAGACGGTGTCGCGCTCGCGCGGCGGCTCGTCATCGAACTGAATCACGTACGAGAAGCCCGAGCAGCCGCCGCCCTTGATGCCCAGCCGCACCGCGGCGTCGGGCGTGCCGCGCTGGCCGAGCTTGTGGCGTGCGAACTTGGCAGCCGCCGGAGCGATGTCGAGCAACCGCCTGCCGGACGGAGCCGGTGCGGGCGCTACTTCGGGGCTGGCGAGGGTGGCGAGCTCTGACATGGTTCAGGATTCTGACGACAGCGCCTGCTTGGCGGCGCGCTTCTTTCTGAAGTCTTCGATCGCGCTCTTGATGGCGTCTTCTGCCAGCACCGAGCAATGGATCTTGACCGGCGGCAGGCTCAGCTCCTCGGCGATCTGGCTATTCAGGATGGTGCCAGCCTCGTCGATGGTCTTGCCCTTGATCCACTCGGTGGCGAGCGACGACGACGCGATGGCGGAGCCGCAGCCGAAGGTCTTGAATTTCGCGTCTTCGATGACGCCGGCGTCGTTGACGCGAATCTGTAGACGCATCACGTCACCGCAAGCCGGCGCGCCTACCAGGCCAGTGCCGACCGATTCGTCTTCCTGGTCGAGCGAGCCGACGTTGCGCGGGTTCTCATAGTGGTCGATGACTTTTTCGCTGTAGGCCATGATTCGTTTCCTAAATCCTAGTGAGCAGCCCACTGGATCGAGTTGATGTCGATGCCAGCCTTATGCATTTCGTAGAGCGGCGACATGTCGCGCAGGCGCTTCACCTTGCCGATCACGAGCTCCGCCACGTAGTCCACTTCTTCCTCGGTGTTGAAGCGACCGAGACCGAATCGAATCGAGGAATGCGCCATGTCCTCGGGCAAGCCCATCGAGCGCAGCACGTAGCTCGGCTCGAGGCTGGCGCTGGTGCAGGCCGAGCCGCTCGATACCGCCACGTCCTTGATCGCCATCATCAGGCCCTCGCCCTCCACGAAGGCGAACGAGATGTTGAGATTCCCGGGCAGGCGGCGCTCGGCGGAGCCATTCAAGATCACCGAGTCCAGCTCCTTGGTGATCTTTTGGTAAAGACGATCGCGCAGCGCGCGGATCTTCTCCGCCTCGACCGCGCCTTCTTCGAGCAAGATCTTGCAGGCCTTGGCGAAGCCGACGATGCCGGGCACGTTGAGCGTCCCGGAGCGGTTGCCGCGCTCATGACCGCCGCCGTCCATCAGTGCCGACAGGCGCACGCGCGGCTTGCTACGGCGTACGTACAGCGCGCCCACGCCTTTGGGTCCGTAGATCTTGTGCGCCGTGAGCGAGGCCAGGTCGACGTTCATGCTCTTCACGTCGAACGGCGTCTTGCCCAGGCCTTGCACGGCATCGCAGTGCAAGAGCACGCCGCGAGCGCGCGTGAGCTTGCCCAGCTCGGCGATCGGCTGGATCGTGCCGACCTCGTTGTTGGCCAGCATCACCGACACCAGAATCGTCTTGTCGGTCATGGCCGCCTCGATCGCCTGGGGGTCGATCAGGCCGTCCGCGCCGACGTTGACGTAGGTCACCGTGAAGCCCTGCTTTTCGAGGCGCTTGCACGAATCGAGCACTGCCTTGTGCTCGATGGTGGTGGTGATGATGTGGTTGCCCTTGGCCTGGTAGTACTCGGCGACGCCCTTGATGGCGAGGTTGTCGCTCTCGGTGGCGCCCGAGGTGAACACGATTTCCTTGCCAGATTCGGCGCCGATCAGCTGCGCGATGGTGTCACGCGCGTCGTCGACAGCGGCCTCGGCCGTCCAACCATAGGCGTGCGTGCGACTGGCCGCGTTGCCGAAGGTGTCGGTGAAGTAGGGGAGCATCGCGCTCAAGACGCGCGGATCCACCGGCGTCGTGGCGTGATTGTCCATGTAGATCGGAAACTTGAGGGTCATGTCAGTGAACGTTGGCTCCAGCGACCAGCTCGGGCGGGGTTTCGGGGTGCCGCTCGCAGCTCGGACAGCACTCCACTTTGACTTCGGATTCGCAGGCGGTGTGGCAGCCCGCCAGGTACTCGAGACTCGCAACGAGCTCGGTCTCCAGAGCTCTCAGCTCCTCGATCTTGGCTCGCGTCTCGTTCAGTTTGGTTTCGTAGACGTCGCGCAAGCGCGCAGCCGCCGATTGTGCGGAGCTCACGTCGCTGCGCGCGCGATCGATGGCTTGAATCTCGGACAGCGACAGACCCAGGCTCTGCAGCTTGCCGATCCAGCGCACGCGTACGACCGCGTCCGACGTGAACAGCCGATAGCGCCCCTTGGAGCGCTCATGGGCCTTGAGCAGCCCCAGCTCCTCGTAGAGGTGGATCGCGCGCACGGTCTTGCCGACGGCACGCGCCAGATCACCCACCTGCAGCAGCTCTTCTTCCGACTCGCCGGGCGCCCCCGCGCGCGACCCCGCCTCGGGAGCCAAGGGCTCGCCCGGGATGAGCGTTAGGTGACGGTGGGAAGACATCGTGAGGCCGTATCACACTCACCCTAACGTATGCGTCAGGGTTTGGATGATCAGGACTTAATCCCATCTGGGGGGTGTGTCAACCGGGGGCGGGGCCGCCCAGCCAGGCATCAAGTACATGAATCCAATCATCTTTATGGCCTGTGCTAGCCTGCGGCGCGGAGCTGTACAGGTGAAAATCTCCCGAACTGTCGTGCTCGGAGGCCTGGCAGCCGCGCTCGGAGCCTGTACCACTCCGGCCCGGGAGCCACAGCCACAATCCGACTCGAGCGCCAGCGCAGCGGCCCGGCCCGAGTCGGTGA
>DATDEV010000773.1:0-4620 GCA_036522995.1 Polyangiaceae bacterium | reverse complement strand
TGTGGACAATTACCGCTGGTCTTTGGCTATGTGGCGCGTGCATTTCGAGACCGCTTGCCGCAGCGCTGGCGCGTGGGCCTGGAAACGACACTGCTCGTCGCCGGCCACGCGCTGGCCGCGTGGCTCGCCGTCTGGCTGCATGGCGGCAGGCTCGGCGGCGTGGTCTACGTGCTGGCCATCGGGCTGCCGGCGGCACTCGCTAGCTACTGGATGATGCTGACCAACTACCTGCAACACGTCGGCTGCGACAGTCGGTCGAGTGATGCTCACTCACGCAACTTCGTGAGCCCGTTCTGGAATTGGTTCGTGTTCGACAACGGCTTTCACACCGTGCATCACCAGCACCCGGGCCTGCACTGGAGTCGCTACCGTCAGCTGCATCGCCTGATCGCACCGCGCATCGACCCCGCTTTGAATCAGCGCTTCATACCGAGCTACATGCTGCGGCGCTATGTGCTCGGTGGCGAGCAGCGCGCAGCAGCTCGCGGCAGCGGCCAACGCTCGCGTCCGGCGCTGAACGACGTCTGAGCTCGGAGGGGGGCACGCCCACTGGCCGGGGGGGAGCAACGTCCTCGCCAGCGGCTCATCATCCGAGATCGCCGTGCAGCCGGCTAGTCGCGCCAGGTAGGCCTTGACCCAGGGCCCCGCCAACTCCACATGGCCGATGCCGTTTCTGTTGCCGGACGATGAGCCAAGCCGCCGAGCCCCCCGTTTTCGAGCCTCCCGCCTTCGGCCTAGCCGCGGTGGATCCCGTGGCTGCGCAGCTGCCCTTTCGGCTGTGGCCCCAGTTCGGTCGTCACGCGCCGCGCTACCTGCTCGGCTTCGTGCTGCTGGCCACCTACCAGTACTCCCAGTACTGGCTCGACACGCGGCTCAGCAGGGCCGTGAACCTGACCCAGCAGCACCAGACCGACGCGGCGGTCGAGATCGGCACGTGGATGATCGCGGTGGCGCTGCTGGCGTTCGCGGTGCGCGTGCTGTCGCGCGTGGCGGTGTTCAATGCCGGGCGCAACGCCGAGTACGAGATTCGCCGCGTGCTGTCGGCCAAGTTGCTCACGCTCGGCCCCGCCTTCTATCGCCGCATGAGCACGGGCGAGATCATGAGCCGCGTCACCAACGACTTGACGCAGGTCAGGCTGCTACTGGGCTTCGGCGTGCTCAACGTGATCAACACCATCCTGGCGCTGGTCAGCTCGCTGTGCGTGATCATTCCCATGTCGGGCAAGCTCACGCTGGCGGCGCTGGTGCCCTTGCCGCTGATCTTGCTGGTGACGCGCGGCTTCTCCGGACAGTTCTTCACCCGCACGCGTGACGCTCAGGCTGCGCTGGGCGAGATGAGCGGGCGCGTCCAGGCCAGCATCGCCGGGGTGCGGGTGGTGCGTTCCTTCGCGCTGGAAGAGCGCGAGGCGGAGGCCTTCGAGGTCATCAACCAGAAGTACCTGGAGCGCAGCTTGGTGCTGGCGCGCTTGCGCGGCTCGATGATGCCGATCTTGCAGGTGATGCTGGCGGCCGGCGTGCTGGTGGTGTTTTGGTATGGCGGTCACCTGGTGATGACCGGGGAGCTCGGGCAGGGCGATTTCCTTGGCTTCACCCGCGCGCTCGGGCGCCTGACCTGGCCGCTGATGTCGCTGGGCTTCATCGTCGGCTTGCTGCAGCGCGGCCGTGCTTCCTACTCGCGCTTGGCGGAGATCTTCCAGGCCGAGCCTGACATCCAGGATGGCCCGCTGCATCCGGCCGAGCTGCCGCGTGGGCTGCGCGTGCAGGACCTGAGCTTCGCCTACGGTGAGCGCGCGGTGCTGAGCGATGTGTCGTTCGAGCTTGGCGCAGGCGAGTCGCTGGCCATCGTCGGCCGCACGGGCGCAGGTAAGTCGACGCTGGCCCTGCTGCTGGCTCGGCTGCTGCCCACCCCGCGTGGCAGCGTGTTTTTGGGAGAGCTGGACGTGTGCGATTTGCCGCTGGCCAGCGTGCGCAAGGCGGTCGGCTACGCGCAGCAGAACGCATTTCTGTTCAGCACGACGGTCGGCCGCAACATCGCGTTCTGTCTCGACGATCCAGACTCGGCCGAGGCCAGCGCCCGCGCGCACGCCGCAGCCGAGGAGGCGCGTATCGCCGACGAGGTGCGCGAGCTGCCAGACGGCTTCGACACCGTGGTGGGTGAGCGCGGCGTGCAGCTTTCCGGCGGGCAGAAACAGCGCGTGGCATTGGCGGCAGCGTTCGTCAGGGAGCCGCAGATCCTGATCCTGGACGATCCGCTGAGCGCCGTGGACGCTCGCACCGAGCGCGGCATTCTGGACGCGATCGATCGCCAACGGCGGGCTCGCTCGTTGATCCTGATCACGCACCGCGTCGCCGCGGCTTCGCACTGTGATCGCATCCTGGTGCTGGAGCAGGGGCGCGTGATCGAGAGCGGCACGCACGACGAGCTGCGCCGGGCCGGCGGTCTGTATGCCAGCTTCGCCGAGGAGCAACGCATCGAACGCGAGCTGCAGGCGCTGGAGGGTGAGCCGGTAGAACCCGAGCCAAGCTCGCTCGCCGAGCAAGGCGCGCCATCATGAGCGCCGCACCGAGCGACGGCGCGCGACCGAGCGTGAGCCGCAACACCCGCGCCGCGGCGGCCCTCAAGGCGTTTCACGAGGAGGAGCGCTACGGCAAGGCTTACGACCTGCGGCTGGTGAAGAAGATGTGGCCCTTCGTGGCGCCGCATCAGCGCCTGATCTGGCTGTCGCTGTGCGTGATCGTGTTTACGTCGGCGGGTGCGCTGGTGCGCCCGCTGATCATGCGCAGCGCGGTGGACGACGGCGTGGTGGCGGGCAACGCCGACAAGCTGGTGATGGGCGGGCTGCTGCTGGCAGGCGTGCTGGTCGTGGAGCAGGTGCTCGGCTTCGCGCAGATGTACGCGATGCAGGTGGCAGGCGCGCGTGCCATGTCCGACCTA
This sequence comes from Polyangiaceae bacterium, assembly GCA_036522995.1. GTDB lineage: Bacteria > Myxococcota_A > Polyangia > Polyangiales > Polyangiaceae > PMG-095. The sequence goes on along the minus strand of DATDEV010000773.1, from coordinate 1,685 downwards.
CGCGCGCACGTGTTCGCGTTCTTGCACCGCCAGCGCTTGGGCTTCTTCGACCGGCAACTGGTCGGCAAGTTGGTTTCGCGCGTCACCAACGACGTCGACGCGGTGCTCGAGCTGTTCGCGTCGGGCGCGCTGCTCTCGGTGGGCGACCTGATCAAGCTGGTCGGCATCGTCGTGCTGATGCTGGCGCTCGATCCGCACCTGGCCGTGATCGCCTTCGTGGGTGTGCCGCCGGTAGCGCTGCTGGTGGTGGTCGTGAGGCGGCGCATGCGTGATGCCTTCCGCGCGATCCGCAGTAACACCGCGCGCATGAACGGGACCACCAGCGAGCAGGTCTCGGGCATGACGGTGATCCAGGCCTTTGGGCGCCAGGCGGCCGCGGCGCGTGAGTTCGACGAGGTGAACGTCGGCTATCGCGACGCCAACAACGCTGCCATCAAGTGGGACGCGATTCAGGACGCTGCCATCGATACCGTCGGTGCCGTGTGCATCGCTTCGGTGATCGTGGCGCACGGGCACACGCCGGTCAGCTTCGGGACGCTGGTGGCGTTTACCGCCTACATCAAGGAATTCTTCGATCCGATCAGCGCGCTGGCGCAGCGCTACACGCTGCTGCAGAGCGCCATGGCCGGCGCCGAGCGGGTTTTCGGCTTGCTCGACGCAGCCGAGCCGGATTGTCCGGCGCAGGCCGTGACCGGCGGCGGCGATGCGGCCTTCGACGTCGAGCTCGAGCACGTCGACTTCGAGTACAAGCCCGGCGTGCCGGTGCTGCGCGACTTGACCTTCGCGGTACCGCGCGGGGAGCGCGTGGCGCTGGTGGGGCCGACCGGCTCCGGCAAGACCACCATCACGGCGCTGCTGCTGCGGCTGTACGAGATTTCTAACGGCTCCGTGCGGATCCGCGGCCGAGACGTGCGCAGCTTCGAACGCGAGGAGCTGCGGCGACTGTTCGCGGTGGTGCCGCAGGACGTGTACCTGTTTCCGGGCACCGTGATGAGCAACGTCGCTGCCGGTGAGGTGCCGGACCGCGAGCGTGTGGTGGCGGTGCTCGAACGGCTGGGAGCCTACGAGGTGTTTGCGCGCCGCGAGCAGGGGCTCGACACGCCGGTGCTGGAGCAGGGCAAGAATTTCTCGACCGGTGAACGGCAGCTGATCGCGTTTGCGAGAGCCCTCTACCGCGACGCGCCGATCCTGATCCTGGACGAGGCGACGGCCAGCATCGACAGTGACACCGAAGCGCGCCTCTCGCGCGCGCTGGAGGAGCTGCTCAAGGGTAGGACTGCGCTCGTGATCGCGCACCGGCTGAGCACGGTGCGGGCGGCCGATCGCATCCTGGTTCTGCAGCGCGGGCGTCTGGTCGAGCAGGGCAGCCACGAGCAGCTGATCGCCCACGGCGGCCTGTACGCCCGCCTGCACGAGCTGCAGTTCTCACGCGAGCACGTGCAGGCCGCCATCGCTGCTGCGCCGCTCTCGGCCGAATAGTTCGGCCCTGCTCCAGCCTTGTGAGATTTTCACAGGGAGATCGAGAAGATGGGGAGCCGTGCGAGCGTGAATGGGGCGCCAAGATGGGTAGAGCTTTGGCGTCGAGCATCAGCGTTCCGTTTCGAGCTGTACGGAGCGACGAAACATCGCGACGCAAGTGCCGGAGACGGCGTGGCGCCAACCTGCTGACTCGCAGACCTCCCGAT
>DATDEV010000772.1:0-7163 GCA_036522995.1 Polyangiaceae bacterium | reverse complement strand
GCCCTGATGAGATGAAACGGCAGTCGGAAGGGCCTATTGAGGCGCCGTCGCATGTCGCGTTTGCGACATGAAAACCTGAATGAATTAGCGAGGCGGAACCCTCGCGCACAGCAAGTCGCCTATGCGACATCGGCCGCTTGTAAAGGCGTGGGTGTCGCAGCTACTACTTGCCGACTAGCCTCGGCGCTTACCGCGGCTTCATTGAGGAATTTCTGTCGCATAGGCGACGTGGGCCCATGCGCGCAAACGGGCATCCAGGCGGCGCCAGCCATTGGCTGAGTTTCTTCCTAGGCGGGGAGGCGGGGAGGTTTTTGTTGTTCGAGCCGCGCGTTTCCGCGCGACGACTGAGCAGGTTCCGCTGGGCAACGCACGGGTCGAACCCCAAATTGTTGCGTCTTGGATCTCCCCGCCACCCCGCCTCCTGTTGGCCTGGCCGGTGCTCGCCACGAGTGATCCGTCAGGGAAGCAGCCCAGGACGCGACGCTCGGCACGACCGACAGACGACACGTAAGCATCTGCACGCGGGCCGCGGTTGGGCAGCCAGGAGAAGGGACGCGCTAGGGACCCAGCAGCACGTGGCCCAGCCCACTCAGGAAAAAGTTCAGCACGATCACCGCCAGCGACGAGCCGACCACGGCGCGGGTGGTGGCGTTGCCGACGCCTTCCGAGCCACCGAAGGCGGCCAGGCCCGCGTGGGCACTGATGATCGGAATCGCAGCGGCGTAGGCGAAGCACTTGGCGAGCCCCACGATCACGTCGGCCGCGCCGACCAGGTTGAGGTTCAAGAAAGTGCGTGGGTTGAGGTCGAAGAAGGCGGAGGCGGTCCACATGCCGGTCAGCACCGACACGCAAGCTGCCACGACCACCAGCAGCGCGAACATGGCCAGACAGGCTAAAAAGCGTGGGCAAACCAGGTGCTTGATCGGATCGGCGCCGCACATGTGCAGCGCGTCGACCTGCTCGGTCACCACCATCGAGCCAATCTCGGCGGCGATGCCTGCGCCGACGCGTGTGGCCAGCATCAGCGCGCAGATGCTGGCCGCCAGATCGCGAATGATCAGCTCCAGGAAGGTGGCGCCGAGCTGGCTCATGTCGGGCACCACGCGCTGGATTTGCAGGCCGGCTTGATAGGAGAGGATCATGCCGATGAAGCCCATCACGATGCACAGAAAGACCAGTGACCGGTTGCCGATCTCGTACATTTGCCGGAGTACGGCCCCGCGCTCGAGTCCACCCTCCAGGCAGCAGCGGACGGTCAGCTGCAGCAGCCGCAGTTGCTCGCGCAGCGTCGTGAGCAGACCCGGGTCCCCGGCGGACTTGGAGGCGAGGGACTGCTCACTCATGCGATGGCGAAGGACAGCAAGTAGTCGATCACGAAAATTCCCGCAGCGCTCACCACCACTGCCGAGTTGACGGCTCGCCCCACGCCGGGCGCACCGCCTTCGGTGGCCAGGCCGAAATGACAGCTGGAAAGCGCGATCGCTACGCCGAACACCACGCTCTTGACCAGGCCATGAACGACGTCGGAAATCCCGAGCAGGCCGCCGGTAAGGCCGTTGTAGAACACGCTGGTGTCCACGCCGAGCAGCAGCCGGCCCGCGTGGGCGGCGCCGAATAACGCCAGCGCATCGGCGAGGATCGTCGATAGAAATAGCGTGGCGACGATGCCGTAAAAGCGTGGCCCGACCAGGTAACCGATGGGATCGATGGCCATGGCGCGCAGCGCGTCGACCTGCTCGGTGACGGTCATCGTGCCGAGCTCCGCCGTATTGTTGGCGCCCACCCGGCCGGAGATCATCAGCGCCGTCAGCAGGGGCGCGATTTCGCGCAGCGTACCGAAGCCGGTGGCCCAGCCCAGCAGGCCCTGCGCACCCAAGCGCTCCACCGTGGGCGCCGCCTGGATGACCATGATGCCGCCCACGAACAGCGCCGTCACGGTTACGATCGGTACCGAACGCAGGCCCATGCGGTAGAGGCTCCGAACCAGCTCGGGGCGGTCAATGCCACCGCGCAGCGTGGCCCGGACGATGCGCGCGAGGAGCACGCCCTCGGCACCAACGACCGCCACCGCATCGGTCACGTTCCCGAGCCAGGCAGGCAGCGACGCCGCGTCTGCTTTGGCCGGGGCAGTCGTCACGCCGCGAGCCTACGCCGCCGGGGTGCTATCGCCAAGCGCGCCCTCCGGGTTAGCATGCGCGTAGGATGGCCTTCGCTTCTCGTCGCGTTGCGCTCCAGCTCTGGACGCTGCGCGAGCACCTCGCATCGGCGGACGAGGCGACGCGGAGCCTGGAGCGTGTGCGGGCGCTCGGCTACGAGCACGTCGAGCTGTGCGAGGGCCTTGCGCTGCCGGTCAGCGAGCTGGGGCGCCTGGCGCGAGCCGCCGGCCTCGGGGTTTGCTCGGCGCACCTGTCGGGGCGCAGCATCGTGGAAGAGACGAGCCAGGTAGCCGATCGGCTGAGTGAGCTCGGCTGCCGGCTCGCCGTCTATCCTCACCCGCACGTGCCGCTCGATACACTGAGCCAGGTGTTCGAGCTGGCCGATCGGCTGAGCCAGGCAGGGGAGGTGCTGCGTGCGCGAGGGCGCCTGCTCGCCTATCACAACCATGCCCTCGAATTCCGCAAGCTAGAGGGTCGCGCGATTCTCGACTGGCTATACGAGCGCATGGACCCGTTCCTGGTTCACGCCGAGCTCGACACCTATTGGGTGCAGCTCGGCGGGGGCGATCCGGCGCGCTACTGCGCCAGGCTCTCGGGCAGGCTCCCTCTTTTGCACTTGAAGGATTACGCCGTCGATGCCGAGCAGCGGCCGACCACAGCGGCGCTCGGCGAGGGAAACCTCAATTTGCCCGTTATTTTGCGCGAGGCCGAGTCGGCGGCCTGCGAGTGGTACGTGATCGAGCAGGAGCCGGACACGATCGATCCGTTTGCGGCCATCGCTGTCAGTCTGGCCTATCTGAGCGCCTGAGGGCTCGAGCTATTACAACGGGCCGTCGGGCGAGCCGGTGACGAACTGCCGCACGGCCGCGTCGCTGCTGGCGCGGGCCTCCTCGACGGTGCCGTCGAACGCCAGCCTGCCCTCCAAGAGCACGCCGATGCGATCGGTCACGGGGAGCAAGCGATCGAGATCGCTCGAAACCATCACGACCGTGGCCTGATGCGCGAGCTGTTCGGCACGCAGCAGATCGAAGATGCGCTGCGACGTCACCGGATCGAGCCCCGCCGCGGGCTCGTCGTAGAGCACCAGCTCGGCCGACGCGACCGTCGCGCGCGCGACTCCGACGCGCTTCTTCTGCCCGCCGCTGAGTCGCGAAGGCAGGCGCTCCTCGAAGCCGCTCAGGCCGACCCGCGAGAGGCGCTCGCCGGTGCGCGCGTGGATTTCCTGCGAGCTTACGCCGCGCTGGCGCAGCGGAAACCCGATGTTTTGGGCGACGGTCATGAAATCGAACAGCGCGTTGTTCTGGAACAGCATGCCCATGCGCCGGCGCAGCGCCGCCAGCCCGAGCTCGTCGAGCCGCGTGACGTCTTGCCCGAGCACCAGCACCTGGCCCGCCTGGGGTCGCAGCAGGCCGGCCAGGCACTTGAGCAGCACGCTCTTACCGCTCGCGCCCGGGCCGATCAGGCCGTACAGGCAGCCGCGCGGTACGTCGAGGCTCACGTTGCGCAGCACGGGACGCGAGAAGCTGAGGCTCACGCCGCGCAGCGAGAGTGCCGGCTCCCCCTCGCGTGATGGTGCCGCGCTCGCGCTCACTGGCTGGCCGCGTCGCCTTGGGCGCGCGCCTGCCCCAGGGCCTGCTCGGCGCGTCGCACTTTGGTCCACAGCAGGAGCACCGCGCCCAGCAGTGCCAGGTTCAGCAGCACCGCACCCACCGCCACCGCCCGCAGCGGGGGCAGGGAAGCGCGCGTCACCGTGATGGGCCCGACGCGGCGAAGCTCCTTGTCCGCAGGGCGCGAGCTTGGCGGAGCCAGGCTGGCAACCACCGACACGGCCGCCGGCTCCAGGCCCGGTACGGCGCCGGCCACCAGGCGCTGGATCTCGGAGATGGCGAGCGGTGGTGCCGCGCCGCGGTGACGCAGGAGCACCGACGCGGAAGGCTTGTCGGGTGTCTGTTCCGGTTCGAGAGGGCTGTGCTCCGGGGAAGCCAGATGCACGCGCGCCGAGACCACGCCATCCACTGCTCGGAGCGACTGCTCGAGCTCGCCGCTGATGCCAGCCAGCAGGCGCGCGTGCTCGGCCAGGCGACTCGGGACCATCGAGCCGCTGCCGAGGCTCTGCAGGATGCCGGCGTTTGCATGACTCGGCACTGCCTCTTCGCCGAGCACGGCGGCAGCGGCCGCCGCTTCGTCGCGCCCGACCAGCACGCGAAAGCGGCCCTCGACCTCGGGGTCGCGCTCCTTCTCCGCCGACACACCGTGCTTCTCGAGCGCCACCACGGCTCGATTCGCTTCGCCTTCCGGCAAGTCGCTGGCGACGGGACTGCTGCAGCCCAGGGCGACGGAAAGCGACAGGCCTAGCAGGAGGCTGCCTGCCGCGTAGCCTGCCTGCCGCCCTCCTTCGCTCACTGCGAGTCTCCTTCAGAAGTTGGTGCGTGAGACGTCGAGCTTAGGGTGGCTCGGGAAGCTCAGGCCGCGCACGCCCGCCGCGACGCAAGACTGGATGCGCGGATCGCGCGGTTTGGTGACGATCGTCACCCCAACGGCACGCCCGTTCTGAACGGCAGCACAGATGCTGAGGCTCATCGAGTCGGGCACGCCGCAGTGAGCAAAATACGAGCCGCGGTTTAGCACCGAGCCGTATTGGCCTGCAGTCAGATCGGCCTGACCCTTCGGCCCGCCCATGCTCATCTCTTCCACATAGGCTGCCTGCGCCGATTCGCAGCTCTGGCCGCCACCCAGGATCGGGAAGCCGCCACTCTTGCCGAGCACGCGGGCGCCGCCGCCGCCGCCCTTCTTCGTGGACTTGAGATCACCGGCGACTTCCACGTTGGAGAGCGCTTCGCTCTGAACCGCGACCTCGTCGCTGTTGCGCCCACGCGCCGTCAGAAACCAAATACCCGCCGCGATCACCAGCGCGCCGACCAGCGCGATGCCGACGAAGGCCTTGCCGCGCGTGCTGCGCGATTCCTGGACGACGACGCGGTCGATGGCCGCTTTCTCGGCCCTGACCTCGCGGTGCAGCTTGGCGTGCTCCGCGAACGGGGCAAACTCGTCCCAATCTTTGACGGCGCGCTCCTCGTTGCTGAGCGCGTCGCGAATGATGTCGTGCTCGACGAAGGTGTGGCTGGCGACCTGCTGCAGGAGCTCGACCGCGCTGAAGGGGCCGTGATCCATGCCGTCTTTGACGACGACGTAGCGCGGGCGCGGATCACTCTCGAGCCGAGCTTTGAGCGACGCCAGCTCGCTCGTGGCGTCGCTGCCGCGTACGGAAGGGGGGCCCGGGTGGGCCCTGGTAATGCCGACGCCGTAGCCGCCCTGGGTGGGGACGGGGGGGAGCATCGACATGGAGACGTCCACTTCGAAGCCGGCATCGTGATCCAAATGCGAGGTATCGGCGGGGGGCGGGATCACGCTACCGGTCGGCGCAAACAGGTGGAGCGCTTGAGCTAGGGCGTTCAGGTCGTCGGGACGGTGGGCGGGGTCAGCGACCAATGCCTTGGCCAGCACGGCCTCGAAGTCGGGCGGCAGTCCGGACACCACCTCGCTCGGTCGCCGCATGCCCGGTCCAACCGGTGAGCCAGTCACCAGCTCGTAGAGCAGGGCGCCCACGCCGAAGACGCTGGCTCGAGCCCCGCCGGCGCCCGCAGTCTTGGCCTCCGGCGGCAAGCAAGCCTTGTCCCGAGGAAGGATCGGCGGCTGCTGCGCGTGCTGGGGCGAGACTTGAAAGAAGCCGTATTGGTCCTCGAGCAACATCGAGGGGTGGAGGAACAGCTTGTGGCCTGCCCGGTGCAGCTCGGCGAGCTGCACGCAGAGCGGGACAACGATGCCCACTGCCTGTTTGAGGTTCAGTCGCGAGCCCCGCGACCTGAGCTCCTCGAGCCGTGCGCGCAGCGAGCCGGGGGCCACTGCCATGCCGACCGGGAGGGGCGTGACCAAATGTTGAGCGCTCGTCATTCCAAGGCGGCGAATACTAGTGCGGCGACCACCAAGTAACAATCGGCTCGCCGACGCACCGAGTTAAGGGGGTATGCCCCGTGGGTTGTGTACTCGGTGGAAGTTTACAGCGGGTTTCGCCGTTAAAGCGGGGTTTCGCCCTCGCGCAGCGGCCGCGTCCACTGGTAGCGACGCGCCGAGAGTGTATGGCGCACGAACTTATCCAAAATAGGTGCGATATTGGCGGGGATGTCGGCTCCCCACTCACCACCGTGAATGTGGTCGAGCGGGCGAGCGCGCGCATCGAGCAGCGTGAAGCCCGGCACCGACTCGATCGGCACGCCGAGTCGCGCAAGCTCGGGCGCGAAGTTGCTGGCGTCAGTCCGCAACAGCCTGACTCCGGACAGGGCGCGCTGCATCCGTGCGTCGGGGAGCGCTCGCCCGACTGCCGCGCAGGGCTCGCAGTCGGGCGTCACCGTCCACAGCAACAGGCGTTCACCGGAGCGGGACGTCTCGGCCAGTTGGGTCAGCAGCTGGCGCTCGAGCGCGTCGCTCTCGCCGGCTTCCACGATCGCGATCTTGCCGACGTGCGAGGGGAGAACGGGCAGCGTCGTCACGGCCTGCGGGGCGGGTGGCGGGTCGGGATGGGGCGGCGACAGGTCCGGTACCGAGATGGGGGCGCGAACCGGCGGAGGCGGGGCGACGGGCGCGGAAGCGGTCGCCGGGTCGGGGCGTATCGCGAGTGCCACCAGCACGCCGATGCCGACCACGCAGGCGACCAGGTTTGCGATGCCCAGACCGACGCCCGTGCTGGCCAGCCCGCGGCCGGTCAGGCGGCCCTCGGAGCGATCGATCTCGTTGTGAGCGACCCAGCCGAGAACGATGGCGAGCACGCCGCCGAGCCCGAACAGGCAGACGAACGACAGGATGCCGGTGGCCAGCGCCATGCTGGCGGTGCCGCTGGTTTTGAGCGTTCCGGCCGGCTGCTCCGTCTGCTCGGGTCCGGGAAATGCGCCCGTCATCCTCCTTGATTATAGGCGCGCGCGCGCGATTCACAATCGGTCCTCGCGCATCAGG
>DATDEV010000771.1:0-5525 GCA_036522995.1 Polyangiaceae bacterium | reverse complement strand
CGCATTTGCAGAGCGGTAGCGGCGGTTCGGTCGAGACCTTGGCCCGCACCTCGCCGAAGTTGCCCTCGAACGGCGCGCTGCCCGCCAGGCAGGCGTAGAGCGTAGCGCCGAGTGCGTAGAGGTCGGTGCGCCCGTCGAGCTCGTGCTCCAACAGCTGCTCGGGTGCCATGAACTCGGGTGTGCTCACGAGCGCGCCGTCTCGAGTCGGTAGGTCGTCCTCGGTGGGGACGCTTGCGACGCCAAAGTCGCATAGCTTGACCACCTCGCCCCCTTGTTCGTCACGCGCGACGAACACGTTGCTGGGCTTCACGTCGCAATGAACGATGCCTTGTCGATGAGCAGCGTCGAGAGCGTCACACAACGCGGCGCCCAACCAGGCCACCTCCGCAGGGCCAATGCGCCGACGCACCGCCAGGATGCCCGCGAGACTCCTGCCCTCCAGCAGCTCGAGCACCAGGTAAGGGATGCCGTCCTCGGTCTCGCCGGCGTCGAGCGCGGCCACGATGCCGGGGTGACGCGAAAGCGAGAGCGCCCGTGCCTCGCGCAGCAGCCGGGCAAGCGCCTCCGTCGCCGTCCTCCGCTCGGGTAGCAGCAGCTTCAGCGCGACGGAACGCTTGGTGTAAAGGTGCTCGGCCTCGAACACCGCACCGGCGCCACCCCGGGCGATCTCGCGCTTGAGGTAGTATCGACGATCGATCGTCGTGCCAACGTCCAGTGCCACCCGCGCTAGCCTAGCCTAGAAGCCAAGAGTCGGCGGATCGGGGTGTTGAAAAGCCTACTCCCCCACTCGGATCAGCATCGGTTCGGGCGCCGGCAGGGCCGGTCGATCGCCGACGCGAATTCGCACCAGGGCCTGACGGCGACTGTCGAGCCTGCCGGTGAAAGCCTGCATGCCGAACTCCGCGCCATCCCGCTCAGCTTCGAAGCTCGCGCTCAGCAGGTAGAGACCCGGTCGCGCAAAAGTTGCGTTTGGACACAGCTCGGCGAGCAAACCCGTGGCGCTCACGGCCCGGCCCGGTCCGAGCGTCGAGTAGGCCTGGCGATCCGGGGCGCGGTCATCGGGTTGAGGATCGCAGCCGCGAACGCCGTCCGGTCCGTGCACCGTGAAGCTGACCAGCTCGCGCCGGAAGTAGACCACCTGCTTCTTGCGCTTGGCCCGCACCTCGACCAGGGCGGTGGCCGTGCGCTCGCTGGCCGCATCGGAGCCGCGCACGAGGCGCAGCGCGAGCGGGAGCGCGGGGTCCTCTTCGGCCTCCCCGCCCAGCAGCTCCGGCGTGAGCTCGAAGGGGGTCGCGACCAGCTGCTTCACGCGAGGGTCGTGCTCCGGATCGGGCGTCTTGGCAGGCTCGGCCGAGCTTTCCAGGGCCGGCTCGGCCACGAACGGCGCGGACTGAGGCGCCGGCTGCTCGGTCTTCTTGCCCTGCTTCCACACCACCCGCGGCGGCTTGGGTGCCACGCCCAGCTTGACGGTTGCGACCTGGCCCTTGGCCAGCATCGCGTCGCCATTCGGCGAGATGCAATACAGCCGCGGATCGAAACGATGCAGCAGGCCTTGTCCAGGCTCGAGCACGCGCGCCGGCTCCTGCGCGGCGCTGGCCCCGCCGAAGCCTGCCGGCAGCTTGCACACCAGTGGCGCTGGCTTCTTTTTCCATTTCGGGCGCGGCTTCTGCGGATCCTCGGGCGTCTCCAGCTCGATGCTCAGACGCCGCAGATCGAAGTCGACGCTTGCACGCTCGGTACCTCGGTTGACGACCACGGCCAGCCACTGCTCGCCCTGAGGTCTGGGCGTGACCTCCAGCCGGACGTGGAGTGGGTTGTCGACCGGCGAGCTCTCCCCGGTCTTGGCCAGCAGCGCCTTGACCAGCGCCGGATCGGGCGGTGGCTCGGGCGGTGGCTCCGACCCGGCCGAGGCCTGGCTCGGAGCGTCAGTCCGCCCCGGCGCACCAGCCGCGGCGTCTGCGTCGTTGTCGACCGCTGGCGAGGGCACGCCCTGCTCCTCGACTCGCTCGCCCACGCTCGACCCGATCGTGGCCTGCGTGCCGCCGCAGCCGAGCGCGGCTCCAAGCAAGCCCAGCGTCACGAGGGTGTCGGCGCGCATGAAGCGCCGCTACCATGACCTCGATGCGCGGCCTATACCCGATCGTTGACCTGGACACGCTGACGGCGCGAAACATCGCTCCGCTCGAGCATGCCGAGGCGATCTTGACCGCGCGGCCGCAGCTGCTCCAACTGCGGGCCAAGCACCAGCGACCCCGCGAGGTGCTGGCGCTGCTCACGGCCCTGCAGCCCCTGTGCGCTCGAAATGGCACGCTGCTGTTCGCCAACGACAGGCCCGACCTGGCGCTGCTGGCTCGCGCCGATGGGGTGCACGTGGGCCAAGACGACTTGCCCCTTGCCGAGGTCAGGCGCTTGCCAGGAGCCCTGCGGGTGGGCGTTTCCACGCACGATCTCGGCCAGCTCGAGCGAGCGCTCGCCGAAAGACCGGACTACGTGGCGCTGGGACCGATCTTCGCCACGCAGAGCAAACGCGGCGCCGATCCGCCGCTCGGTCTCGAGACCCTGAAGCAAGGGGCGGCTCTGGCACGCGCCGCTGGCGTGCCGCTCGTGGCCATCGGCGGCCTCGAGCTGGAGGTCGGCAGCGAGCTGGGCGCGGCCGGGGTGCTGACCGCGGTCATCTCCGATTTGCTGGCGGACGGCGCGCGCTTCGAGGCAGTGGCAGCGCGCTCGGCCGCCTGGCAACGCGCCCTCCTGACCAGCCCGTGAGAGCCACACTCACTAGACACGACGCAAGCGAGTCATGAGCGCTTCCAGCGTGAGCTGCGGCCCGACGTTGCGTTCCAGCTCGGCGAGCGCGCCTTGAACCAGCTCGTAGCGCCGAGCCAAACGCCGGCCTGCGTCGGGCCCCGTAGCCACCGCCTCCCGCGCGCGCAGCGATAGCACCTGCGCCACGTGCTCGAGCAGCCCGGAAAGCTCGAGCCGCTCGAGCTTCAGCTTTTCGGAGAAAGCCAGGGCGGACGCCAGATCGGGCGCTTCGATGCCGGCCAGCAGCGCTTCGCTGAACGCTGTCTGCTCCGCCAAGAGCTCCGGATCGGCGAGTCTCAGCGCCTGCTCCATGCTGCCCTGCGCCAGGGGGGCGAGCGTGGCATCCAGCCCTCGCTCGGTCATCAGCTGGGCTACCACCGCATCCGGAAGTGGCCCAAAGCGCACCGGCAAGGTGCGCGAACGAATCGTGTCGAGCAGCCGGCTCGGCCGCGACGTGACCAGCACGAAGTAGGTATTGGCCGGGGGCTCCTCGAGCGTCTTGAGCAGCGCGTTGGCTGCCGAGACGGTTAGCTCGTCGGCGCCCCGCACGACGCAGACCAGCGCGCGGCCCTCGTGCGGCGCAAAGCCAACCCGCGACAGCACGATCCGCCGCACCTGCTCCACACCGATGCCGCTCGCCTCGGCGCCGCCCAGCACGCGGCGATACAGCCCTCGTTCGATGATCAGCAGATCCGCGTGCGCCGGCAGCTCCGGATCTTCGCCGACCAAGGTCGCTGCTCGCTGACACGAGCCACACTTTCCGCAGGCCAGCGGCGCCCGGGCCTCGCACAGCAGCGCGCGCGCGAAGGCCATCGCGGCCAGACCCTTACCGACGCCGGCCGGCCCTTCGAAGCGATAGGCGTGATGCAGCTTGCTGGATGCGAGCGCGCGTTCGAGCGTCGCGACGGCAGGCTCCTGGCCGAGAACGTGAGCGAAGGACATGGGCTGGCTGGCGCGGGCCGCCGAGCATGCCAGAGCGTGGGCGGCCGTGGTAGGTTGACGCCCCTCCGCCGATGCCTGGTTTCGAGATCGCCACGCTTTGTCGCCCCGAGATCGCCGAGCTCTCGGCCTATCTGCCCGACCTCGCGAGCTATCGCGTGCGGCTGGACGCCAACGAGGCGCCGCCGCTGCTCAGCGCCCAGGCTCGCGCGCGCATCGACCAGGTGCTGGAAGGCGGCGCCTGGGAGCGCTACCCGGACCCGACGCTGGCCGGCCTGCGCCAGGCGATCGCGCTTCAGTTGGGGGTCACGCCCGCCGAGGTCTTGCCGGGAGTGGGCAGCGACGAGGTGATCAGTCTGCTGCTCACGGCCTTCGTGCGTCCGCTGGGTAGTGCAGACACCGCCACCGTGCTCACCACCACGCCGTCGTTCGTGATGTATCGAATGAGCGCCCGCTGCCGGGGTCTGCGCGTGCTGGAGGTCCCCCTCGACGCCGCTTGGGACCTATCGCTCGAGGCAATGAAGGCCGCCCTCGCGGTCTCCCCGCCCAGCATCATCTTCATCGCCAGCCCCAACAACCCGACCGGCAACCTGATGTCGCTCGAGCGCCTGCAGCGCTTGATCGAAGCGGCGCCGAGCTCGCTGGTGGTGATCGACGAGGCCTACATCGCGTATGCCGACCGCGACCAGCTCGACCTGTATCGCCGTTACGACAACGTGGCCATCCTGCGCACCTTGTCCAAGGTGGGCTTCGCCGCTTTCCGGCTCGGCTTTCTGATCGGCAAGCCTGAGATCGTAGCGGAGCTGGACAAAGTCCGATTGCCGTACAACGTGCCCACGCCTACACAGCGCGTCGCCGAGCTGGCCTTCGGCGAGCTCGGCGACGAGGTGAGCCGCATCGCGCGCGAGGTGATAGCCGAGCGCGCTCGACTCGAGGCCAGCTTGCGCCAGAGCGGCCGCATCGAAATCACGCCCAGTCAGGCCAATTTCCTGTGGCTCAAGACCGAGCGCCCGGCGGGCGAAATCTACGAGCAGCTGAAGGCCCGGGGCATCCTGGTGCGCAGCTTCCATGCTCGCGGCGGGCGCCTGGCTCAGCAGCTACGCGTGACCGTGGGCACGCGCGCCGAGAACGACGAGCTGGCGCAGGCCTTGATCGAGCTCACGTGATCGCACGCTCGGTACCTTCAGCGCGCGGCGCGCTCGGCTTTATCCTCGGCGTGGGGTCATTGCTGGCGTGCAACGTGCTGTCACCACCGGTGTCGCGCACCGTCGATGGAGTCACGACCGAAGGCCGCTTCATCGAGCCCGACGCCTACGCGATCTACGCGGTCGCCGCACTGCGTGAGGCGCGCGGACAGTGGCGCGAGGCTCTCGAGCTCTACGAGCACGCCTTCGACATCGACGATCGCGGCCCCGAGATCCGCACCCGCATCGGCGCGGTGGCGTGCAAGTTGCGCGAAGAGCGCCGCGCCGATCGGGCATTTTCGGCTGCCCAGGAGGCCGATCCGGAGTACGGACCCTTGTGGTACGAGCTCGCGCTTTGTCACAAGGCACGCGGCAAGCTGGCTGACGCCGAGCGCGCAGCGCTCGCAGCGGTCCGCCTCGATCCGGAGCGCTTCGAGGCCAGCTTACTGGCGGCCGAGCTGGCAGCGCTGCGCGGCGACGTGGCTGCGGCCTGGCGCCTGCGCGACGCGCTGGCCACGCATGCCCCGCGCTCGCTTTCGGTGCAGCGCGCGCTGCTCGACGCCGCTCGACGCGCCGGAGATCAGCCGCGCATCACGCGGG
>DATDEV010000770.1:0-2827 GCA_036522995.1 Polyangiaceae bacterium | reverse complement strand
CGCCGGCGCAAACCGGCAGAAGACAGTAGGTGAGATGAGAAGTAGACATCGACAACTCAATCAAGTCCTACCCCGGAGCCTCAGATGCACTCTGCCTCGCTCGCGACGCATAGCAGCGACGCCATGCACGGATCGCCGTCGCAGGCGTCGCCGAGCTCGCTGCGCGGGTGGCACCTCTTGTCGACGCCGCAGTAGGCGGTGGGCTCGCACGGTACGGCTTTGCCGGCGGCGTCTTTGACGTCGCAGGATTCGCCGTCTTTCGGAAAAGCCTTGCAGTTGGTGCACAGGTCGCAGGAGCCGACACCAGCGGCCGGCAACGGGCAGTACGAGTCCGTGCAGTCGTAAAAGTAGGGCGGCTCAGAGTAACGCTCGGCCTAGACGAACTGGCGGGGCTGGCCGGTGGCTTCGATCACGCTGGTCCAGGTGTCGTCGCCCGGATCCACTTGCTTGCGGCTGCGCGTGGCGAGCGGCATCGGCACGTGCACGAAGTGATGGTGCCAGCGGCCGATCAGCATCTCGGTATTGCCGGCCATGGCCGCGTGCACGGCGTTGCGCGCCATGTTCCAGCAGTACACGCTGTCGGACGGCGAGGCGGGCACGCTGCGAATCGCGTAGCTCGGGTCGATGTACTTGAGCGTGACCTCACGCGGCATGTCCTTGAAGTGCCGCGTGATGCGATCGCGCAGGAACACGCCGACATCGGCCAGCTTGGTGTTGCCGCTCTTGTCGGCGCCCGATTCGGTGCCGGTAGCCAGATCCTGCGCGGCGCCCTCGGCGACCACGATCACGGCGTGGCCCTGGCGATCCAGCACGCGCTCGACGTAGCGCAGCACGCCGTGCTCGCCTTCCAGCTGCATCGCCACCTCCGGGATCAGCACCAAGTCCACGTCGGTGGAGGCCAGCGCTGCGTTGCAGGCCACGAAGCCCGAGTGCCGTCCCATCAGCTTGACCAGCCCGATGCCGTCGCGCGCGCCAGTCGCTTCGACGCGCGCGGCGCGGATCACGTCCACGGCGGCCGAATAGGCGCTCTCGAAGCCGAAGCTGCGATCGATGAAATGGATGTCGTTGTCGATGGTTTTGGGCACCCCGACCACGCTGATCGACAGGCCGCGCTTCTCGATCTCGGCTCCAATCTGCATGGCGCCGCGGATGGTGCCGTCGCCACCGATCACGAACAGGATGTCGATGCCGAGCGCCTCCAGCGTGTCGACCATCTTGCCCGCGTCTTGCCCGCCGCGTGACGAGCCCAGGATGGTGCCGCCCAGGTGCTGGATGCCCGACACGCTGTCCGGGGTCATGGCATCGGGCGTCTTGCCCTGCGAGGTGAGCCCCTCGTAGCCGTAACGAAAGCCGTGGATGCGCTTGACGCCGTAGCCGAACCACATCTCCAGCACCAAGCCGCGGACCACGTTGTTCAGGCCGGGGCAAAGGCCGCCGCAAGTGACGATGCCGGCGCGCACGCGGCTGGTGTCGAAGAACACGCGATTACGCGGCCCCGCCAGCTCGAAGGCCGGCAGTTGCTTGAACAGCTCGGGCGAGCTGGGCAGCGCCGACAGCTTGTCGTTGACCAGCACCTTGTCGGCTTCGCCGACGAAGTGCATGGCGCCTTCGCCGAGATGAGCTGCGGCGGGCGAGGGGTGATGGCACTTGCCCAGGTCCTTGATCGCCACATCGCGCGCCGTGATGCCGCCGAGCGGACCCCCGGGCACCTGCATGTTCAGCAGCGAGTCGCCGCGTAGCGACGGCGGTATCGAAGAGTCTCGAGCGGCTTCAGCGCACATCCAATTCGGAGCCTGCTCTCAAGCAAGTTTCGCGAATGAGTCGTGCCGATTACGGCCGGCGGAGGGCCAAAATGCCGGCGGCCACCAGGAGCAGCGCTCCGAGAGCGCTGAGGCCGTCGGGGTGACGCGAGAACACGACCCAATCGAGCAGCGCAGCGAAGGCGACGGAGCTATAGATGAAGGGTCCGACCTGCGCGGCGGGCGCCAGCTGGTAGGCGCGAGTCATCAGTAATTGGGCCACGGTGCCGCAGGCCACCAGCACGAGCAGGCTGGGCGCGCTCGACAGGTCCGGCGTGCGCCATGCGAGCAGCGCAGGCAGGCAGGCGATGGTGGTCGAGGTGATCGAGAAATAGAACACGATCTTGGTGACCGACTCGCTGCGGGTCAGGCGCCTTACTCCGACTTGTGCCGTCGCTGCCAGCACCGCGCCGAGCGCACCGATCAGCGCAGCGGGTTGGAACAGCGCCAGGCCGGGCTTGAGGATCAGCAGCAGGCCGCCCAAGCCGATGGCGAGCGGCTTCCACGCGCCACGCGGCGTGGGCTCGCCCAGCCACGCGCGCTCGACGAGCGGAATGAAGAGCGGCAGTGAGTAATTGAGCAGCAGCGCTTCGGCCAAACCGAGCTTGGAGATCACGAAGAAGAAGCAGTACATGGCTGCCATGCCCATCGCGCCGCGCACGATGTGCTCACGCAGGTGAGTGGTGCGCAGGGCCGCACGGCCGCGCCGCAGCATGGCGGGCAGCAGCACGAGCAGGCTGAGCCCACTGCGCAAGAAGACGACCATGGCGTTCGGTAGCGAGCTCGAGAGCAGCTTCACCATCACGCTCATCGCGGCGAACAGCAGCGCCGCCAGCACCATGTAGGCGGCGGCCCGCGGCAGATCGGTATGCGGCTCGCTGCCGCGCTCGACCAAACGGCCGAGGCTTTGGGGCGTTGAGCTGGAGCTGGCGGGCTCGGGAAGGATTTCGGGGATCAAGATGGCTCGCCGGCTTCGAGCCTGCTTAGCAGACGAGTCCAAGGCTGTGACAAAACGGCACCGCTCAATC
>DATDEV010000769.1:0-2658 GCA_036522995.1 Polyangiaceae bacterium | reverse complement strand
CGAGCGGATCACCAGGCCAGCCTCGAGCTCCCACAGCTCGTCGGTGGGCTCGGCGCGGACGTGCGGCCCAGCGCCCACCAATCGATTGGTCTGCACCCGGAGGCCCCGCACGCGCCCCTCCTGCCCCAAGATCTCGACCGGCGAGGCCAGGAAGCAAAGCTTGAGCACGCGCTGGGCGGCGCCTACTCCCGCCAGGCGTAGGCGCGCCAGGTAGGCCAGATTCTTCCGTGCCGCCGCGGGCAAGGCAGCTTCGTCCTCGAACGACACCTCGCCCTCGATGGTCACCGCCACGCCGGACAGATCGGCAATGCTCTCGAGCTCGCCCTGATCGAACGCGGCCTGCGCCGGACCGCGCCGCCCGAGCAGCACCACCTCGCGCACCGGGCTCTCGCGCAGTGCAGCCAGCGCTGCGCCCGAAATGTCGGTCTTGGCGAGCTCGTCGCGATCACGCAGCAGCAGGCGCGCCACGTCGAGCGCCACGTTGCCCATGCCCACGATCACGGCGCGCTCGGCCTGCAGCGAAAACTTCGCCCCTGCAAAGTCCGGGTGCCCGTTGTACCAACCGACGAGCGAGGTCGCTGCGTAGCTCCCCAGCAAGTCCTCGCCAGGAATGTCCAGTCGCCGGTCGAGCGCCGCTCCGGTCGCGAACAAGACGGCGTGGTAGCCGCGCTCGAGCTCCGCGACGCTCAGATCACGCCCGAGCTCGACGTTGCCGAAGAAGCGAAAGCCAGGCTGCGTCGCGATGCGCTCGAACGCGACCTGCACGCGCTTGATGGTCTGATGGTCGGGGGCGACGCCGTAGCGCACCAGGCCGAACGGCACCGGCAGGCGCTCGTAAAGGTCGACGTCGGCTGACGGCGCGGCGCGCAGCAGCGCGTCCGCGGCGTAGAAACCGGCCGGGCCTGACCCAACCACGGCGACCTTCAAGCGATCTGCCTCGGCCATCGTCCTCGTCACGCCGGCCGCAGCTTACGCGCGGCCCGATGCTTCCTCGGAGCGCCGCACGGCGCGCGGCGTACAGTCAGGCTACACCGGCCCGGCTCGGGAGCCAGCCTTTCGCCGCATAGCTTGACCCCTTCGGACCGGGAGCCTAAAGTTTCAGGAGTTTTTGAAATCTCAAACAACACCTGGCAGACCCCTTCACCACCCCCCATGGCAGATAGCGCAGACAGCAGCGTATTTCCGGCCGAGCTCGAGGTCGCCGACACCGTCGGACGCCTGATGGAGTTCTGGGGCTTCAAGCGCCCGATGGGCCGCATGTGGACGCTGCTCTATCTCTCGCCCGTACCGCTCGGCGCCGCCGAAATCGGCAGTGAGCTCAAGATGAGCGCCGGCGCCGTGAGCATGGCCCTCAGCGAGCTGGTGAAGTGGGGCGCGGTGAAGAAGAGCTGGCGCCCCGGTGAGCGCCGTGACTTTTACGAAGCCGAGACCAGCATCGGCAAGCTGGTGCAGCGCGTGCTGCGCGAGCGGGAGCTCACGCTCGTGCGTGAGTTCGCCGACGCGCTGGGCCGCGCCGAAGCCGAGCTGCCGCCGGGCCAGGGCGCCGAGCCCGCCGAGCTGGCTTTCAAGCGCGAGCGCTTGCAGCACCTGCGCGCGCTGTCCCAACTCGGCGAAGGCTTGCTGCGCGCCCTCGTTTCGGGCCAAGCCGTCGATCCCACTCCCTTCCTCAGCATGCGTGACAACGCGTCTTCTTAGGCGCGCTCCGTCCCCTCCAGCTCTATGACCAGCACCGACACTCCCAGTTTGGCCCGTGAAGGCTCGGGCGCGATGTTCGACGGCATCGCGCACCGCTACGATCTCGTCAATCGCGTCATCTCGCTCGGCATCGACCAGAGCTGGCGCAAAAAAACCGTGCGTTCCTTGCAGCTCTCGCCCGGCGCGCGCGTGCTCGACCTCGCCACCGGCACCGGTGACCTGGCGATCCTGGTCGCGAGCATGCACCCCGACGTCAGCATCGTCGGCGTCGACCCGTCCGAGAAAATGCTCGAGGTCGGTCGGCGCAAGCTGCGGGAAAATGGCCTCGACCAGCGCATCTCGCTGGAGGTCGGCGACGCGCAGGCGCTGGCCTTTCCCGACCGCACTTTCGAAGGTCTGTGCATCGCCTTCGGCATTCGCAACGTGCCCGATCGCCTGAAGGGGCTGCGCGAAATGGCGCGCGTCACCAAGGCCGGCGGTCGCGTTGCGATCCTCGAGCTGTCGGAGCCGCGCGGTGGCGTGCTGGGCCCGCTGGCGCGCTTTCACGTCCACAGCGTGGTGCCGGCAGTCGGCGCGCTCTTGTCGGGCGCCAAAGAGTATCGCTACTTGCAGAAATCGATCGCGGCCTTTCCACCCGCCACCGAGTTCGAAGCCATGATGAACGAGGCCGGCTTGCGCGTCGTCGACTCGCTGTCGCTCACGTTCGGGGTTTGCCACCTGTATGTCGGCGAGCCGATCGTCTGAAACGCCCAGCGCTGCGCACCTGGTCGGCGAGTGGGCGCGGCTTCTGCTGTGCACGCTGCGCGACGCCGGCGTGCGCGACGTGTGGGTGAGCCCCGGCTCGCGCTCGACGCCCTTCACCTGGGTCGCCCAGCAGACCGCAGGGCTCACGCTGCGGCCGGTCATTGACGAACGCTCGGCGGCCTTCCTGGCGCTCGGCCACACGCGCATCACCGGCCAGCC
>DATDEV010000768.1:0-6443 GCA_036522995.1 Polyangiaceae bacterium | reverse complement strand
CGGGCACGTTTACGGGGAGAGCAGCAATTCAGGGACAGGCCCTAATCGTCCTGCGCAGGGTTGGGCTTTTTGGGCGGCGGGACGACGCTGCCGGCCAGCGGTGTTTTGGAGACGCTGGTGCGGGGGGGGATGGGAGTGGGGCTAGGACTGGGCGGTGCCGAGGAGACGCGTGGCCGCGAGGCGATGATCGGAGCGCTCGTGGCGCCGGGCGGTGGGGCGGTGTTGAGCGGTTCGGCCGGGGGGATCGAGCGCATCGAGGCGGGGCCTTCGAGATAGAGATCGCTCTCGTGGTAGATATCGACGGCGCGGCTGAGGAAGACCTTGGCGACAGCGGCGGCCGGTACGGCGAGCAGCACGCCCAAAAATCCGAAGATCTGCCCGCCCACGAAGACCGCGATCAGCACCCACATCTCCTTGAGGCCCACCGACTTGCCCATGATGCGCGGCGCGATCACGAAGCCTTCCAGCATCTGAATGATGACGTAGGCGATCAGCACGCCTAGCAGCTGACCAGGGTGGATGCCGCCCAGCAGCGACATCGCCAGGCCGGAGACGAGCGCGGTAGCGCTGCCCAGATATGGAATGAAGCTGAGCAGGCCCGCCACGATGCCGATCGGCAGGGCCAGCCTCACCCCCAAGATCGCGTAGGCGATGCCGTAGAGCAGGCCCATGATGAGCATGATGAAGACCTGGCCAGTCAAAAACGGGCTGAGCGCGGCGTCGATCTGCTTGGCGTACTCGGTGACCAACCGCCGGTAGCGCCGCGGCGCCAGGTTGCCGATCCCGGCCGTGATGCGGTCGAAGTCGTTCAAGAAATAGACCGACAGCACCGGCACCACGAGCACGGCCGCCATCGACCCGGCCATCGTGAACACGCCCGCCAAAAGCCCGCTCAGAAAGCCGCTCGCGGGCGCCAGCATGCTGGTGGCCAGCTTGTCGGCGTTCGCGCCCAGCCGCTGCACCCACTCGGTGGTGGTGTGCGGCACCCGAACGCCGCGTGCGGTGAGCCAGGGCTCGGCCGACGCCAGCATGGCGCTCAGTTTGCGAGGCAGCTCGATGGCCACGCTGGCGATGTCGCTGGCAATGCCGGGCACCACGAGCGCAACCAGCGCGACCACGGCGCCCAGCGCACTGAGCAGCACGAGCGCGATCCCGGCCGGGCGCGGTACCTTCCAGGCCTGAAGCCGACTGATGAGCGGGTTGAGGACGTAAGCGATCGAGAACGCCAACAGCAGCGGCGTCAGTACCGAGCTCAGCGCGTAGAGCAGATACGCGCCGGCGGCGACGCCGAGCACCACGTAGAACTCCTTGGGGAGCACCAGCTCGCGGCGCGGCGTTTCGTCCACTCGCCGGCTATACCGGCCCGCGGCGTCCGCCGCAATGCGCTATAAAGTCCCGCGATGCCTGGACTTCGCTCGACCTCGCTCCACCAAGCTTGGCAGTTCGCGGAGCAAAGCTGGCAGGACGAGCCAGAGGCTGGAGCGTCGAAATGGGCCGGCTCGCGCGTCGGTTATTCGCGCCTCGAGTGGCTGCCGGCGCGCGTACCGGGTCACGTCCATCTGGATCTGATCGAAAATGGGGTGATCGGTCAGCCCTTCGAGCGCATGCAGGAGCTCGGTTGTCAGTGGGTCGACGATCGGGATTGGAGCTATCGCACCAGCTTCGACTGGGAGCCGCGCGCCGGGCTGCCGCAGCGAGTGCTGCGGTTCGAGGGCCTCGACACGGTGTGTCGGATCACGCTGAACGATCAGGAGCTGGCCCGACACGACAACATGTTCGTGCCGCTGGAGTTGGACGTGAGCTCCAGCTTGCGTCCAGGGCGCAACACGCTGCGCGTGGATTTCGAGTCGGCGGCGCGCGTCGGAAACGCCCGGCGTGCGGCCTACTTTGCCGCCGAGGGCCTGCCGCTCGACTGCGAGCGCTTCGAGGAGCGGGCGTTCGTGCGCAAGGTGCAGTGCATGTTCGGCTGGGATTGGGGACCGCGGCTGGTCTCGGTCGGTATTTGGCGACCGGTGACGCTCATCGAGCATGCGGGGCGGCTGGGCGACGTGCACGTCGTGCAGGAGCATCGCAGTGACGGCTCGGTCGCAGTCCGGGTGCAGTCCGAGTCGCCCGCCGGCACGCGCGCCGTCCACGTCTGGGACGGCCAGGTCATCGCCCCGGACGGCGTCATCGTCGAGCTGGAGGCGCCGGAGCTGTGGTACCCGCACGGCCTCGGACCGCAGCCACTATTCGAGCTCGTCACCTACCTGGTCCCGGAGACGCTGGCTGCCCAGGAGCTGCCGGCCGAGCTGGCGCTGGCGCTCGAACGGCTCGACGCGGCGGCCCTCGACGTGAAGCGAAAGCGCATCGGTTTGTGCCGGATTCGGCTCGTGCGCGAACCGGATCGCTTCGGCGAGTCGTTCGAGCTCGAAGCCAACGGTCGCCGCTTCTACGCGCTCGGCGCCAACTGGATCCCGGCCCACGCCTTCCCGTCCGCCATTTCACGCAGCCTGCTGCGTGAGCGGCTGGAAGCGGCGCAGCGCGCGGGCATGAACACGCTGCGCGTGTGGGGCGGCGGGCTCTACGAGAGCGACGACTTCTACGAGCTGTGCGACGAGCTCGGACTGGTGGTGTGGCAAGATTTTCCGTTCGCCTGCTGCTACTATCCCGACGGCGAGGCCGAGCAGGCAGCGCTCGAGCGGGAGGCGCGCAGCAACGTGGTGCGGCTGCGTAACCACGTGAGCCTGGGCCTGTGGTGTGGCAACAACGAGAACCTGCAGCTGTTTCAGCAGCGCTGGGGCGACTCACGGAAGCACCCACCGCGCTACTACGGTGAAGCGCTGTACGAGCGCACGCTCCCGGCGCTCTTGCGCGAGCTCGATCCGGGGCGCGCCTACCTGCCCACGTCGCCGTACGGGGGCGAAGACTGCCAGGCGGGCGGCGTCGGCGATCAGCACTACTGGGACGCCTGGCACGGCCGCGGCGACTGGATCCACTACCAGGACTCGACGGCGCGCTTCTCGTCCGAGTACGGCTTCGCCTCCGCGCCGAGCCAGCAAGCTTTCGAGCTGATTTTCCCCGCCTCCGCGCGCCTCCCCAGCGGCGCCGAGGCCAGGCCGCCGGCGCTCTCCGAGCTGCGCGGCCAGCATCGCGACCCGATCGTGCGCTGGCACGACAAAACCCTTAAAGGTTATGAAACCTTCCTCGACCTGGTGGCGCTGCACTACCCGGAAGCGCGCAGCCTGTCCGACTGGATCTACTACTCGCAGCTCAACCAGCGTGACGCACTGCGTTTCGCGATCGAGCACTACCGGCGCTCGGAGTTCTGCAAAGGCTCACTGATCTGGCAATTGAACGACCTGTGGCCGGTTCAAAGCTGGGCGCTGTGGGATGTGTTGGGCGAGCCCAAGCCCGCCAGCGTGGCGCTCGAGCGGCTGTACGCTGCGGGCCTGTTGTCGCTGGTCGTGCGCGGCGAGCAGGTCGAGCTGTGGGCCGCGCTCGACAACGCGCCGCCCGACGCCGAGCTCACCGGCCTGGCCAGGCTGCGCGCCGTGTCGCTGCCCGACGGAGCGCAGCTCGGCAGCTGGTCCGCCGGCGCCCGCGTGGCCTCGGCCGAGCGGAAATGCTTGCTGAAGGTGGACCTGGCGGGGCTCGGCGGCGCCCCGGCGCTGCTGTTCGCCGAGCTCGGCGGGCTCACGGCGTGGGCGCTCACGCTCGAGCCCAAGGCCCTGCAGCTGGGCCCCCCTGCCCCGCTAGAAGTGTCGCTGAGCGCCGAGCTCGGCCTCGGCTTGCGCAGTCCCGGACCGCTGGTGGACCTGTGGCTGACGGACGCCCATGGCGCACGACACTTCGTCGACAACCTGGTCACGCTACCGGGCGCCGCGACCGTCGAGCTGGGCTACACGGGCGCGGGCCAGGGGCTGCGGGCCCGCTCGCTCGCCGGTGAGCACGAGCTGCGCGTGACGCGCGCCCTGCTCTACGGCTGAAACAGCTCGCCGCGCGGCTCGCTCCAGCCGGGCACGAAGCGCGGACACGGGCCGCTCGCCGGATCGAGCGGCAGCTCTGCGTCGGCAAAGTCGAGGTCCGGAGCGCGATCGTAGCGCGCGTCACCCGCGTACAGGCGCGGCGGTGCCGACCCGAGACCCGGCACTGCCTGCACGTAGGGCACGCGATAGAACTGGAGCAGCGACCGAAAGCGGCAGTCCTTGTCGCGCAAGCCGCGCAGCTCGGCGAGCTCGGCGCTGTAGCGCGTGCGAAAGCGCACGCCATTGCGGTCGTGTCGTTCGAGCCGCTCGACGTGGGCCGTCGGGCGGACGTCGACGCCCGCCGTGCAGTCGGCGGCGCCGAGCGGCGGCAGCGCGATGCTCGAGCGGATCACCAGGTAGCGCCCGCCCTGCTCACCCACCGTCAGCCCCTCCCAGCAAGCCGGGTTGGCCGGCATGGGCGTTGCAGCGATGTCGTGCACGATCAGGGCCGGAAACGACGCCTCCAGAGCGCCGACCAGCCGCGCCTTGGCCGAGGCGGAGCCCACCCGAAACGACGCGGCCACCGCCAGGACGCCGCCAATCGCCGCCAGCGCCCGCGTGCGCGCAGAGCCCCAGCGCGCGATCGCGTACGCCGCAGCCGTCAGGCCGAGCAGCGCGAAGCGCGACCCCGTGTGCACGAACGGCACGAACCAGCACACGACCAGCACCGCGCTGAGCAGCACCCACAGCACGACCTTCAGCCAGCGCCGCGCCAGCGCTGCAGCCAGGACCGGGATCGTCACCGCCCACCACAGCGGTTCGACGATGAAGATGGTGTCGCCGTAAAACCAGCGCCCCGTCAGCGGCCAAAACGGGTGCACCCCGTAGTTGTTGCCGTAGTCCATGGTCAGGTGCAGCAGCGGCCCCGCGAGGGCCAGCCACAGCAGCAGCCGTTCTTCCACGGCGGAGAAGAAGTACTGGCGTCGCCGGTAGATGGCCAGCACCAGGCGCTGCAGCAACCAGGCGCAAGGCAACGCCACCAGTAGCGTGTGCGTGTGCCCGCGATGATGCAGCAAGCTGCCGAGCGGCTTGGGCCCGGTGATCCAGGTGTAGACGATGTCGATGTCGGGCAGGTTGTTGGCCAGCGCTGACACCACGTAGGTCGCGGCGCGCAGCTCCTGGCGCACGTCCTTGCGCAGCGCGCACACGGTTTCGGCAACCAGCATGCCCGCCAGGGCGTGCGTCACGTTGTCCAAAAGGCCTTAACCCACGCCCCGTAGCGAAAGCTTACGCAAGAATCTCATCACGTACGGAAAGCCTACCGAACAAGCGCGAATTCTGGCAGTACATTCGGGTCGTGCCGGCCCCCTTGCTCGAGCTGCTCGCCCTTTTGGAACGCCTCGCCCCGCTGGCGTTTGCCGAGCCGTGGGACAACGTCGGCCTGCTGCTCGAGCCGACGCCCGTCGCGACCACGCCCGCCGTCGAGTCGGTGCTGCTCACCATCGATCTGACCGACGAGGTCGTGAGCGAGGCCGAAACGCTCGGCAGCGACCTGATCGTCGCCTATCACCCGCCGATTTTTCAGGGGCTGAAGCGGCTGCGCAGCTCGCTGCCGGGCGAGCGCGTGCTCCTGCGCTGCGCTGCGCGCGGCATCGCCATCTTTTCGCCACACACGGCGCTCGATGCGGCGCCCGGTGGGGTCAACGACTGGCTCTTGAGCGCTTTCGGGGCAGGTATCAAGCAACCATGCGTGCCGGACGCTCGCGACCCGAGCTTTGGGCCGGGCCGCAGCCTGCGGCTCAACGAACCGATCAGCTTGGAGCAAGCCATCGCGGCGCTGAAGCGCCAGCTCGGCCTCTCTCAGCTGCGCGTCGCGGCGAGCAGCGCCCAGGCCGCGGGCGAGCACAGCATTCGCAGCATCGCCGTGTGCGCCGGAGCGGGCGGAGCGCTGTTCGAAAAGCTCGGCAGCCACGACCTGTTCGTCACGGGCGAGATGCGCCATCACGACGTCCGGGCGCGCGTGCTTGCCGGAAGCAGCGTGGTGCTGAGCGAGCACACGCACACCGAGCGCGGTTACCTGCCGCTGCTGGCGACACGCCTTAGCTCCGAAACCCAAGGTGCCGTTATCCTTCACGTCTCCCGATGCGATCGCGATCCGCTTTCGATCCGCTGAGCCCGAGCGCCCTCGGGCCCTGGCTGGCGCTTTCAGCGCTCGGCCTCGCAGCGTTTGGGCTCGCGGCGTGCGCGGCTAGCACGCCACCGCCACACCCCGAGCCCGGTCTCGCCCCGCCTGCCGCTTCGGCTCCCCGTCCCGCGCCGCCTGCCGCCACGCTCTCTCTGAGCGCAGCTCCCACCCCGACCCCCAGCGCGGCGCTGGCCGCCGCCGAGCCCGCCCGGCCAGGTCCGGCCACCAGCGTCGCAGACGCTTCCGGCACCAGCTCGCTGCAGGTCGCCACGCCGGCGCCGGCTGGCGTTCCAAGCCAGCTGGGCCCCGAC